>WQSU01000056.1 GCA_009787675.1 Lentimicrobiaceae bacterium | reverse complement strand
AAAACGAAATAATCCTATGAAAAATAAATTAAAAGTTATACCCCTTCTGCTTTCTGCCTTCTGCCTTCTGCTTTCTGCCGTAAACGCCCAAATAGAAGAAAATAAATTAATAATGCCGCCGAAAATTGAAGCAATGGTAGTTGCGAAACTTAATAACGAGCCTGTTGAAAAGTTCTACAGATATGGCATTAATAACAAAGAGCAGTTAGAAAAATTACAATTAGGAAGACCTGTTCGTGAGTATGTAATTAATTCTGATAGAGATACCTTAATACCTCAAGGTTGGCGAGTGCCCATCATGTATGAAGGAAAAGCGCTTTTGTTAGCGAAGGTTTCGGCAAGAGAGGTATGGTTTGGCCCTCCCAGTATGGGAGAAGGAATTCATCATTATGAACGTAAAGACTTGATGGGGATTGTAATGGCTAAAGGGCTACCTTGGGAATATTTTTATATTCGAAGAGAAAATCAAGATGTTTTCATACAAGTGTTTGATCCTGCAACACGCCAGTATTTTAAAAACGAATATAGTTTAAATGAGCTTATTAAACTTAAAAATAGAGTTATAGAGTTACGTACGGCAAACACAAAAGAGGGCAGGCAGGAGCTTGATAAGATTTTTGGAACAAACCAAGTGAATGAAAATGACATTTATGACACCCATTTTCCACAAAAACATGAATTGAAGATTACCCCTGAAATAACAGGAAAACTGGCTACTGATATCTATTGGGATTTTATTGACGACTCGGATTGGAATCTCTCAAATTTCGGCATAATAAACAGAGCCCAGTTAGAAAATTTACATTTTGGAAAACCTATTCCTGTGTATCGTATTGATATTGACAATAAAAACTTAATATTTATAGGTACGTGGCATGTGCCTGTGATGTCTGACGGAGAGCTTCTTTTTACAGCAAAGGTAAGTGAGAGTGTAAGTGAGGGGGGGGATGGGCAATATAGTTCTACAGGGGCCTCCAGTGGAGGAAAAATCCTCCATAATTATGAACATAAAGATTTGATAATTGGTTATATACATCATGCATCTCCTGGAATGAGTTATTATATTATCCGAAAAGAGCATAAAGATATTTTTGTAGAAGCGTATAATTATGCAACGCGCGAATATTTTAAGAACGAATATAGTTTCGGTGAGCTTATTAATCTTTTAAAAAAGTAAGAGTATGAAAAAAATAACATTAATCATTATGATTCTGGGCATTTTAATAATCTCCAACGCCCAAATAGAAAAAAATGAACTGAACCCGCCAGCGAAAATAGAAGAAATGGTGGTTGCGAAGCTTAATAAACCTGATAAACCACTCTACAGATATGACCCAAAATATGACCTAAAAAACAAGCCACAGTTAAAGAATTTACATATAGGCAAGCCTATTCCCAAGTATAGAATTACAAATAATAAGTTAAACCCCGTATATCCCTCATTTATTGAGTCTCCTGTATTTAATGAGGAGCCTCTTTCATTAGAATTCACAAAAATTTGGAATGTGCTTGTGATGTATAATGGAGAGTCTCTTTTATTTGCATTTGATGCGTTTCCAAAATTGGGAGGAGACCCATATATAATTGGCGGAATTAATAATATAATAGAGCATTTCTATAATTATGAACATAAAGATTCGGTAATTGGATCTGTAATCGTAACTTCTTCAATTCAAGGAATAGATTATCTTATTATTCGAAAAGAGCATAAAGATATCTTTGTACAAGTATATGACAAAGTAACGGACGAATATTTTAAGAACGAATATAGTTTTAGTGAACTTACTAACCATTTAACAGAAGCGCAAATGAGCTATTATGATAAAGTTGGAAATAAAAGTGAATTAATAATAACGCCCGAAATAACAGAAATGTTGGTTCCTACTCTCTTTTCGCATCTAAAAAGCTATTCTGACGAAATTCTTTTCTACGATGGCATAAAAGACAGGGCTCAGTTGGAGTATCTACATCTAGGAAAACCTATTCCCATGTACACAATTGTCAATGAAAAATTAACATTCACAGGATGCTGGGAAGTGCCTGTTATGTCTGAAGGTGAGCCTTTTTCTTTAACACATGTTAAACTTGATGATGATGGTCAATACAGACGTGTAGGGGATGGCTATTCTCCGCTGGCAAAACCCATCCATAACTATGAGCACAAAGACTTGATAATTGGGATTTTAAAAGGATATGGATGGAATTATCTTATTATTCGGAAAGATAATCAAGATATTTTTGTTCAAATCTATGATGATGCTACACGTGAATATTTAAAGAATGAGTATAGTTTCGGTGAAATTCTTAACCTTTTAAAAAAGTAACGGTATGAAAAAATATATTTTATTACTCTTTTTGGGAGTAACTTGTACTTTGAATGCGCAGGATATTGCGATATGTGTACCTTTAGTTGAACAGGAAAAAGACTCATGGTGTGCGGTTGCTGCTTCACAATGTGTACTTGCTTATTTGGGTCCTAATCATCCTTATGTTCCGCAATGCAAAATAATGGAATATGTTCAGGAAAAAATACCTCATACTTACGGCTCTGAAAAGTGTTGTACTGTTCCTACACCTCAAAAGTGCAACCAGGGTATTTACCTTTATGGACAGGAAGGCACGGTACAGGCTATTTTGAGCTATTTTGGCTATATTAACAGTAATCCATATCCATTGTTTTATCCATGGCCTGCTGAAATTGCTGCCTATCTTAGGAATGACCGCCCCTTTATTATTAGTTTGAAGAACCAGTATTATGGTGCCCAACATGCTGTTGTTGTTTACGGAATGAATGTTGGTGGTAGTAATTTAATCTATTATATGGATCCTTCGCCCGGACATGACGGAGGGTGGCAAAAGGAAACTTTTCTTAAACTCATTACAGGTTTTACTCTTCCGTTCTCTTGGTACGAAACTCTTATTATTGGTGATGCACTTTATCCTCTGTATTGCTTCGACTGCGAGGAAAATTACGATGAAGAAGGCTTGGATTGCGGCGGTCCGTCGTGTCAGCCCTGTTTTACTCCGCCTCCTCCTCGTACTTGTTCCAACTGCGAGAAAAACGATGGCGAAGATGAAATTGATTGTGGTGGGGAGGAGTGTCCACCTTGTAAAGATCTTCCGGAAGAAAAAAAATTAGAAAATAGCCATTCTTATTGGGATCTTCCTTCAGAAGTTATGGCTCTTAAAAAAATAACTGCAGGAAAGGGGGTGACTATACAGTATGCCGACAACATCCCACCACACAGCGTAAGTTTTATTACGGAAGAAACGGGTTCAATTGTTTTACTCCCTGGATTTCATGCTGAGTGGCGTTCTAATTTTAGAGCGTATATGAAAGACCTGTCCAGATATACAAGAGCTTGCCCTGAAAAACTTTGCTCAACTGCATCTATTAATAGGATTCTCTATCAATGTTTGCCTGATTTTCTTGCAATATCTAATTTACTTTACGCTGTAAAAATTGAATATGAGATTTATTATATTCCAAAATCAGGAGGATGGAGGTATGTAGATGGAAATGTAATAAATGTATCGCATAATGGGAGAGTCTATTTATGGAATTGTAATACAGGCATTATTACAGAAGGTGGAGCAAAATACATTCTGGAATATACGGTGCACTATTGCAATGGGGATATGCAGTCTTACACACACGACTTTTATGTAAAAGATTGTTGGAAATCATTACCTGAAGCCCCTGATGCCCCCGAAGCCCCACCTCAATTCTCCCCTCCCCACCCTGAAAACACGCCAGATCTATCTGCCACCACACCTCCCCATTTTAGCATCATTCCCAACCCCAACCTCGGCACCTTCCAGTTAGAAACCAACTTCCCCTTATCCAACATTGGCAATCTCAAAATTACCAATATGATAGGCGTTACCGTTTTCGAAACGCAACAACTTTCTTCAGCTACCCTGCAATTGCCGAACTCCCCCGCAGGACACTATTTTGTGGTAATGATTTTAAAGGATGGCACGCTGCTGACGCAGAAGATGCTGGTGCAGAAGAATTAGGAATTAGGAATTAGGAATTAGGAATTGGGAATTAGAAATTAGGAAAAGGGAGAAAGTGCGAAAGGACAAAAGGCACAAGGGTTTAACCCACCTTACAGCCTTTTAAGTTGGGTATAGGTATATATCAATGGTATCCATTTTTTGAACTTTCGATTTGTGCACTACTGGATGGTTTCACGGGTTTAAATTACACTTGATTGTTAATGATTACTCTCCTTTTGTCTTACTCCCTGAACTGTATTTTTGCTTTTCTTTATCCCGAACTCAGGTTACAACAAAAGTACAGCAATCGCAGGAAAGTGTTTGGTTCAAGATTCTTCACCGTGCTCTGAATGACGGGTGCCTTGTCGGAAACATGAGGGCGTAGCGGCGCAAGGTACTAACTGTTTGCAGGTAAGAAACATATAAACACAATCTTACCTATTCCCCCTCCCCCATCACCTTATCAAACGCATCTCTCGAAATTACCCCCAATTCCAACGCTGCTTCCCGCAATGTTAAGTCGTTACGGTGTGCGTGTTGCGCTACTTTGGCGGCGTTGCTGTAGCCAATTACAGGATTGAGGACGGTAACCAGCATCAATGAGTTTTCATAATGTTTTTGGATGTTTTTCAGGTTTGCTTCTAAACCAACTGCGCAATGTTCGTTAAACGAATTTGTCGCATCGCTCAGCAAATGAATGGAATGTAGAATATTTTTGGCAATGAGCGGCATAAACACATTCAACTGTAATTGTCCTTGCAGGGCGCCTGTTGTAATTGCCACATCGTTGCCGATGACTTGGCAACATACCATCGTAAGCGCTTCACACTGTGTAGGATTTACTTTGCCGGGCATAATGGATGAGCCAGGCTCATTTTCCGGCAGCAGCAACTCACCAAAGCCGCAACGAGGTCCCGAACCCAACAGCCTGACATCATTTGCAATCTTCATGAGCGAAACGGCAACCCGCTTCAACGCCCCCGAAAGTTCCACAAATGCGTCGTGTGACGCCATTGCTTCGAATTTGTTTGGAGCGGGGAGGAAGGAGGAATGAGAGGTGAGGTGGTTGATGTAGTGCACTGCTTTTTCGTCGTAGGTTTGCGGGGCATTGATGCCGTTTCCGACGGCGGTGCCGCCAATGGGCAAGAAAGATATGGCTTGAAGAGCATTTTTAATGCCCTTGGTACCGAAGGATAACTGTGCGGCAAAAGCTGAAAATTCATCGCCCAAAGTGAGGGGCGTGGCATCCATTAAATGGGTGCGCCCAATCTTTTTTATTTGGGCAAATGTTTGCGATTTTTCTGAAAATGTTGTGATAAGTTTTTCTAATGCAGGCAACAAACAATTACAAACCTCCAAACTTGCGGCAATGCGCATGGCAGTTGGAAACACATCATTTGTGGATTGCGATTTGTTTACATCATCGTTTGGAGAGAGTGTTACGGGCGGTTCAAAAGTTTTTGCATAGTTGGCAATCACCTCGTTGAGATTCATGTTGGTTTGTGTGCCGGAGCCGGTTTGCCAAACCAACAGTGGAAAAGCATCCGGAAGTTGGTTGTTCAGGATGGCATCGCAACTTAGGGCAATGGCATCGCGTTTTTCTTTGGGAAGCACGCCACAGTCATAATTGGCAAAAGCCGCAGCTTTTTTCACTACGGCTAATGCGCGAATAATCTCTACCGGCATCTTTTCATTGCCGATTTTAAAGTTGTTTATTGAGCGTTGGGTTTGCGCGCCCCAAGGCGCATCCACAGGCACTTGAACTTCGCCTAAGGTGTCGTGTTCAATTCTATATGCGCTCATTACTTTATTTCTTCATCTTTTTTGGGCGATACTTTGGGTTTTCCGATGGTATCACGCATTTGCGTATCTGCTTTCAGGTTTTCCAATTTATAGTAATCCATCACGCCGAAATTGCCGGTTCTGAATGCTTCTGCTAATGCCAAAGGCACTTCCGCTTCTGCAAGAATCACTTTTGCACGTGCTTCCTGTGCTTTGGCTTTCATTTCCTGCTCGTTGGCTACTGCCATGGCGCGGCGTTCTTCCGCCCGCGCCTGCGCAATGTTTTTATCTGCATTCGCCTGATCCATTTGCAATATGGCGCCAATGTTTTTACCCACATCCACATCGGCGATGTCAATAGAAAGAATTTCAAAAGCAGTTCCTGAATCTAATCCTTTAGATAACACTAATTTAGAAATTGAATCGGGGTTTTCCAACACGTATTTGTGCGTAGCGGCTGCTCCAATGGCAGAAACGATCCCCTCTCCTACCCTTGCCATGATAGTTTCTTCTCCGGCGCCACCCACCAGCTGTTTGATGTTGGTGCGCACGGTAACACGCGCTTTGGCAATAAGCTGAATACCGTCTTTTGCCACAGCTGACACCGGCGGAGTGTCGATAACTTTTGGAATTACAGAGGTTTGTATTGCCTCTAAAATGTTACGCCCAGCCAAATCAATGGCGGTAGCAGCTTTAAAGTCCAAACTGATATTGGCTTTATCTGCTGAAATTAAAGCGTTTACAACGGGAATGACGCGCCCGCCGGCAAGATAATGCGCTTCCAATTGGTCGCGGTTGAGTTTAATGCCGGCTTTCGTTCCGGTAATCAAGGCATTAACAATGATTCCGGGCGGCACTTTACGCCAACGCATTAAGATTAATTGAATGAGTGAGATACGCACGCCGTTAAGCAGTGCATTAAACCATAAGCCCAGCGGAACAAGCCATAAGAACAAGAATAACAGGACTATAATTCCGGCAATGGTTAAAAATAGGGCAACATTAGGATCCATCATAATAATATTTATTTAAGTTTAACAATAATTTTATTTCCATCAATTTTACTAATTACAACTTGTTGGTTTTCATCAATAAAATCCTGATAAGAGAATACTTCTTCCGTTCCTGTTTCAAAAACGGCTTTACCGGCAGGGGCTAAACGCGAAACGGTTTTGCCCACCATACCCACCGTTAAATTATGATCGGGAACATTCACTTTGCTATCAATTTCTGTTTCCAACATCAAAGGCTTCCATGTTTTATACCGGAAAAAGAAAACAATTCCTACGATTAGGAGTAGTAAAACAATTGTAAACCAAAGGGTTGTCATGTTTTTGTATTTGGAGTGCAAAGTAATAAAAAAAGTTCAAAGATTATGGTTCAATGTTCAAAGATTAAAAATATCAATGCAACAATTTCTTTGTTTTTTCATTTCCAAAATAATCATGAACAAAAACGGGGAATGCACTTAACACAGATACTACAGGACATTTCTTATTGATAAACTTGTCTAATTGTTTTTCAAAAATATCTTGTTGAAATTCAATTTTTTGAGGGAACTTATGTAGACTGTTTACTATATAGTTCATTTTAGAAAGATGAGCAATAATTAGTTCTTTCCAAATTTCTTTCGTGTACTTGTCAATATCACGTAAATGAGGGATATTTTCCTGATTAACAATTGCTTTATAATGAAGTTCACTCATACATTCATCTTTTTTATCACAATCATCTTTGTATTTACAGTTGTGTCCTTTACACTTAGCTGTTAATTCATAAAATGTTTCAAAGCATACAATATGCTTAAGTGCTTCAGTCATTGGATAACTAATATACAGTTTCCCTTTTTCTGTTTCATTATCAAAAAAACTTAACATTTCTTTCAGTTTTTCATCTCCTTCTTTTACTTCATTGCCATACTGATTTGTAGCACCAGCCAGTGATGCGTGTGCGTCGTAGTCAAAAAAAAGATAAATTTCAGCAAAGTTATTTCTATTGTAATCTTTTAACTTTATTTTATTTGCAGCATTTCTTTCCTTTATCAAATTAAAAGTATCAAAATCTTCATCTTTTTCTATTTCTCTATAAAGTTGATATATATCAGTGCCAAAAACACAGGTAATAATCAAATCTTCATTTGATAAAATGTATTCTTTTAAACTTCTGACGATCATGTCTTCAGTTCTTGCTCCTTCAAAAACAAATAAAATATTAGTCGACATTGAATGCTTTTGCTTTATACATTTTTTCGATGTTATGTGCCTCTCTTAGTTCCTTTTGTGTGCATTTTGCTAATGATTGAATTTTTCTTTTATTCATTAAAAAATAACAATCAGGTCTTAACAAATCGTTTGTGATGATTGAGGTATTATGGGTTGTGAGTATAAACTGAACTCCAGTTTCTTTTAATTTTTTCACAACTAAAGCAGACAATTCGTGATGATAAAAAGCATCAAATTCATCAATAAAGAGCCAAGAAATATTTTCCTCTAGAATACCTTGAAAACAAAAGTAGAAAAGGGTGAAGGCAGCTGTTCCCGTTGATACAATATCTGTGAAGGGGATTTCTTTTCCTTTAAAGTTGAACATCAAAGTTTTTTTACCAAAATTTTCTATTACAGATAGTTTACATTCTATATTTGCATCGTTGAGAAATTGTTCAAAAAAGATAACGCCTCCTTTTTCAATAAATTCGTCTGTATATGGTTTGAGAGCATACCCCCCTTGTCCAAAAAAACGTGAGAAACTCATTTTATCTATAAAATTAAAAAAATCAATAAACGTCTGTGTATTTTCACTATTTTCGAATGCAGTATTGTTTCTTATGTATTTAATTGCAGATAGTTGCTTGTCGTTGATTACAGTATTTAATGTTTCGGCTCCTTTTAATTTTTTAACAGAAAATTGAATTCCTCCTTCGCGTCTGTCAAACAATATTAATTCTTCATCGTCTATTGAAAATTTTTCAAAAATCAAAGTTTTATAATCTGTTTTTTGGTATTCATATTTAACTATTTTATCATTTATCTTAAATTCATAATAAAATTCAGCTATACTAGATTTGTTATAAGCATTCAAATAATTTTTATAATCGTTTTGATTTCTATATTGATCTGTAAGATGGTTAGTAATATCAAAAATAGCTAATCCTAAATTTGTTTTCCCAACGCCATTATGCCCATAAATCAAGGCACAATTAACAACACCATTTTTTATACAATCTGTATTAAATTCATATCCATTTGTTTCTGAGAGATCTAAAACAAATTCGTTTTCAAAATTTTTGAAATTTGAGACTTTAAATTTTCTAAGCATAGGAACTACAATTTTTCGGCAAAGAAATAAAAAAAATGATTTCTGTAATTTTTTTACGGAAGATTATTTTTTTTGAATAGCCTTCTTATAGCGACCTCTCTGTCAAAGAAACTATCTTCTAAAAAAATCCTCATCAAAAGGTTCAAGAAAAGCAAAACGCAGAGGAATTTCAGGATAGTTTTCTCTAAATGTTTTATACTTGCTTTCTCTGATGGCGCTTTGAGCAAATTTAATTTCAACAGCGTAAGGATTTTCAATATGGTTTAAAACAAAATCCACTTCGTTTCCATCTGATGTGCGCCAAAAGAAAATATCATCCATGCTATATTTTTCTACTAATAACTTGAAATACATATTTTCCCAAAGTTCTCCTTTATCAAGTCTAAAAAAAGGTAACTCAAAATTATTAATCAAACAATTTCGCAATCCTGTATCCAACAAATAGATTTTCGGCATTTTAATCAATTCCTTTCTTATGTTTTTGAAAAATGGTCTCACCAAGGCTATATGAAAACATTTTTGCAATATAAATAAATACTTATTAATGGTTTCATTTTTGATTTTAAGAACACTTGATAATTCATTTACATTAAGCAAGTTGCCTGTTTGTCCTGCAATAATTCTAAAAAGATTGTAAAAAGCGCTCTCGTTTTGTACATCCGATTCCAAGATGTCTCTTTTCACGAAAGAATCGCGAATTTCTTTTAAATACTCAATCTTTTCTTTGATATCGGGTTCTGTTATTACAGCAGGATAACCGCCATACACCATGTAGTTGTTCCATTCTTGCTGTATAATTTCTAATTGTAGTGATTTTGCTGACAGATTGGTTTGTAAACGTTTTATTTCATCAACTAAATCTTCTTTATTTCTCAATTTTAGATATTCATCAAAGGAACAAGTATATAAGTGAAATATTCTTTTTCTTCCTGCCAACGAATCCTTAAATGTTTTATCAATGTAGAAAGCGCTACTGCCTGTTGCCACAATTTTTATCTTCTGAGCATATTCATCATACAATAATTTAAGAAAATTAGAAGGATCTTCAAGGTATTGTATTTCATCAATGAATATAATAATACGCTCTGCTGTAGCAGGCAAAAAATTCAAGATATTTAATGGGCTTTTGTTCAATTCCAACAGAATATTTTTGTTTTCCAAATTTAAAAACACTGTGGGTAGTTTTTTTTCTTTGCAATAGTTTTCCAACTGCTGAAGCAATGTGGATTTTCCGGTTTGTCGGGCGCCGGTTAATATTGTAAATTCTTTTCTCTCTAAATGAGTGCGTAAAGTTTCAAAAATGTTTCGTTTCATCGTTATTAATTTGTCGGCAAAAATAAAAATTTTATTGATACAGGTAAAAATACCGGATATTTTACCCTATACACCGGTAAAAATATCGGATATTTTGCCCTATTACAAAGGACGCAAAGAGTTCATTTCACTAATCACTATATCGTCCGGCATATTGGCGAGGTGGCGGCAACGGAGCACTTCCCTGCGGGCGACAAACTTGCAATTCCACACATATTTTCAAGCGGGTGTAGTGCCGCCATCTTGCCAATATGCACATTGTATGCTGTAGCATGCCATTTACGTTTCTTTCCTTTTCAACAATTCTTTTCAAAATTCCCTTTTTTTTTTTTGTCATTGCC
>WQSU01000055.1 GCA_009787675.1 Lentimicrobiaceae bacterium | reverse complement strand
TTTAGTTACTTATTATGTTTTTTTATTCTGTTGAAATCTTTCAAGGTTAACACATGGTTGAGCATCATTGGGTCAATGGCAATTACGCTCTCCTCCTATTTTTTCATCATTTTAGAAGCCGGACACAATGCAAAAGCCGACACCATTGCTCAGATGGCGCCGGTGATTGCCGGATTCATACTGATTTACAACAAGAAATATATCTGGGGACTTATATTTACCATGGTTTTTTGCACGTTAGGTCTTATGACACATCCGCAAATGTCTTACTATTACTTTCTTCTCATTGGCTGTTTTTTTCTTGCGGAACTGTTTATTCATATTAAAGAAAAAAGAATTAAAGATTTTCTAATAGCTACCCTCTTGTTTGGCGTTTCCGTTGGGGTGGGTATAGGAGCTCGTTATACAAAAACAGCACTAAATCAAGAGTATGTGAAAGAAACCATGAGAGGCGGACACTCCGAATTAGAAAAAGAAACCGACACCCAAAATAAAACTGCCGGCTTAGATTTGGATTATGCCACCCAATGGAGCTACGGCATTGATGAAACCATGACTTTGTTGATACCCAACTATATGGGAGCATCTTCTCATTATGATGTGGGTACAAACTCTATAGTTTATAAAGAATTGATGAATAACGGTGTTCCCAAAAAAAATGCTGCTGAATTTTGTAAAAATGTGCCTACCTATTGGGGAACACAACCCTTTACCTCCGGTCCGGTTTATATGGGCGCTATTATTTGTTTCTTATTTGTTTTAGGCTTATGTATTGTGAAAGGTCCTTATAAATGGGCTTTGTTGGTGGCAACGATTTTCTCCATTCTGCTTTCTTGGGGAAAAAACTTCATGCCGCTTACAGAGTTGTTTTTCAGCTATTTCCCTATGTATAACAAATTTCGAGCGGTTTCTTCTATTTTGGTTGTGGCGGAAGTAACTATGCCTTTGCTCGGCATTTTGGCAATTAAAGCCATTATGGATAAACAAATTAAGAAAGAAAGATTAATTAAGAGTATCTATATCTCTGCCGGAATTACTGCCGGAATTTGCCTCTTCGTTGCTTTGTTTGGAACTATGTTCTACAATTTCAGTTCTCCCAATGATGAATCTATTTTTGCACAATTTCCGGAATGGTTGGGCAGCGCCATCATTGCCGAAAGAGCTTCCATGATGCGCGCCGATGCATTCCGTTCATTTGCTTTCATCCTGTTAGGTGCTGGAGCATTGTGGCTCTTCGTGAAAGAGAAAATAAAACTCCCTTATTTTCTGGGAGCATTAGCCATCTTGATTTTGGCAGATATGTGGACCGTGGGGAAACGGTTTTTGAATAACGACCATTTCGTTTCTTCCAAATCTGAAACGGCATACTTTAAAAAACTACCTTATGAAGAGTACATTTTGCAGGATACTGATCCGCATTTCAGAGTTTTCAACCTCACTACCAACAGCTTTAATGAATCGAGAACTTCCTACTACTTGAAATCTATTGGCGGTTACCATGCTGCCAAGTTGCGAAGGTATCAGGATTTAATCTCCGAGCACATCTTTAAAATGAACATGGAGGTAATCAACATGCTGAATACGAAATATTTTATTGTAAAAGGGCAAAACGGTGAGCCGATGCCGCAATACAACTCTAATGCTATGGGGAATGCGTGGTACATTGACTCTGTGCTTGTTGTAAACACACCNNATCGGAAGANAGTGATGCGTTAAATGTCATTAACCTGAAAAACACCGCCGTGTTGGATGCTAATTTTGCCGATTTTGTAAAAGAGTTTGCCCCAGGTAAAGATTCTACCGCGCAAGTAAAACTGCTTTCATACGCCCCTAATGCACTCGAATACCAATCTCAAGCTACACAAAACGGCATAATCGTTTTCTCCGAAATCTATTATCCTTATGGGTGGAAAGCGTACATTGACGACCAGCCGGTAGAACACTTCAGGGTAAACTATACTTTACGAGCTTTGAATGTGCCTGCAGGAGAGCACCATATCCGCTTTGAGTTTTTACCTGACGCCCTCAAAAAAAGCGAGCCTATCTCTTACATTTGCTTTGCAATTTTGTATGCTACTATTATTGGGGGAATTGTTTTGGCGTTGGTGAGAGGGAGAAAAAAAGGAAGTTTATTACAATAATTAAAACGATGCATCTATGAGTATTGAAAGTATTATTCAACAAGGAGAAAATCAATACGTTGAATTTAAACAGTCGTTTAATGAAGATGTTATTGAAACCTTGTGTGCTTTTGCCAATACTAAGGGCGGAACCGTTTATATTGGAGTAACCAACAATGGAAAAATATCAGGAGTAGCTATCGGAAAAGAAACCGTACAGCAATGGCTTAACGAAATTAAAAGTAAAACAGAGCCTTTTTTGATTGCTGGCGCCGAAGTTTTTAAATGCGACTCAAAGCAAATAGTAGCCTTGTCCATTGCATCTTATCCTATAAAACCCATTTCGGTAAAAGGACGTTGTTATAAAAGAGTGGAAAATTCAAATCATTTACTCTCTATTTCAGAAGTGGTGAACATTCATTTACAATCTCTTAATACAAGTTGGGATGCGTATCAGGATCCCAATCATTCCGAAAATGATATTTCTTTGGAAAAGATTTTATCGGCAATGGAGATCATTAGAAATAACGGCATTTCTGTGGGAAACAATCCCATGCTTTTTCTACAGAAATATAATTTGGTACGCAACGGCAAAATTACTAATGCAGCCTATTTGTTGTTCAAAAAAGTGGATACTTATGAAACGGCAATAGAATTAGGACGGTTTCAAAATGAAATTGTGATTAAAGATACTGCCAGAACCAAAGATGATCTTATCTCACAAGTGGAACAAGTGCTGGAGTTTGTAAAAAAACATATCAACAAGGAATTAATCTTCAAGGGAGAACCTAGAACTACAGAAAGGTGGCAATATCCTTTGGAAGCATTGAGAGAAATTGTAGTCAATATGATTGTGCACCGCGATTATCGAGCCACCGCAGATTCTATCGTAAAAATTTTTAATAATAAAATTGAATTTTACAACCCAGGTACTTTGCCCCCTGAGATTACCATTGAAGATTTGTGGAACAACAATTACAGATCTAACCCGCGAAACAAAGTGATTGCCGATTTTTTTAAAGATATGAAACTGATAGAAAAAGTTGGCACAGGCGTAAAACGCATTTTAGATTATTTTAAAGAAGACAATCTTCCGTTACCTGAAATTCGTACTATTTCAGGAGGAATTATGATTACGGTTTTTGCTGCTGACATTGAAAATATCATAGAAAATTTAGCAATAGACCAGAAAATAGACCAGAAAATAGACCAGAAAATAGACCAGAAAATAGACCAGAAAATAGACCAGAAAATAGATGTAATTGACGAGCAAATAATTGGTTTAATGATCGATAACCAATATATCTCCATGTCAGAAATAAGTAGTATCATTAAAAGATCTATGACACCAACCAAACTAAGAATTACGCGATTAAAAGAACTTAATATCATTGAGCGTATAGGTCATGATAAAGGTGGGTATTGGAAAATAATGGAAAAATAACAAAAAATTATGCGTGCTTGTATTATAAATGAAAATATTGAAATCCGATGAGATCTATTAAAACGTACCTTGATATATTAAAGAGAAAAGGATTCAGATATTCAATTCATGAATTTTGGAAACAGATACAACGCTTACATTGGATTCGAGATCATCATATTTTGGCAATGGAGTATGAAGACAAAGTATATCGTCTTCTGCATAAATACAAATATGTGCTAAAGCAAACGCCTCAAAATAAAGCTGTTTCAGAGAATCCCTTTCCTGACAAAATATGGGTTTGCTGGCTGCAAGGGTTTGAGCATGCCCCTGAATTGGTAAAAAGATGTTTGGAATCTATCCGGAAAAACAGTGCAGGGCGCGAAGTGATTGAGCTAAATGAAGAAAATCTGAGTAAATACATAACATTTCCCGACTATATCAACAATAAGTATAAAAAAGGACAAATCACCATGACTCATTTTTCTGATATCCTCAGAATTAATTTGTTAGCTGAATATGGTGGGATTTGGATTGATGCCACTGTTTTCCTGTCGGCGCCGTTGCCCGATTATATTTTTCAATCTCCATTATTTTGCTTTAAAAATTCCCTATTATCTAGTGGAAAAGGAAAAGCGTCCAGTTGGTTTATTGCAGCAGAGGCACAAAACAAGATATTATTAGAAACCCGCAGTTTACTATATGAATATTGGAGGCGGAACAATTTTTTGAAACACTATTTTCTGTTTCATCTATTTTTTTCCATAGCAAGTGAATCGGATGAAATAAACAAAAAACAGTGGAAATCAATTCATTACTTTAATAACTTGAACCCGCACGTATTGCAATTTGAATTATTTGATCCCTATAATGAACAGAGATTGAATGAAATATACGCTTTTTCTGCCGTGCACAAGCTAAATTACAAAGTTTCTGCGGAACTTCTTGCGCGAAGCGAGGGGACGTTTTATGAGAAGGTGATAATGGGAACAATACAACAAATTTAAGAAGTATGACGCAAAATTTTCAATGTAAAATCTGTCAAAACGCAACTAACAACCAACCTTTTCTGGTTAGGGAAATCAATCAAATTTAATTTTTTATGAATAACATAGCTACCATTTTTGCTGGCGGTTCAGGTATCAGGATGAACACTCATGCGTTGCCCAAACAGTTTTTACAATTACATGGGAAAGAGGTTATTATTTATACCATCGAACAGTTTGAACAACATCCTGCCGTTGATGCCATTGCCGTGGCGTGTATCAAAAAATGGATACCGTTTCTTCAATCTTTGCTCGAAAAATATCAAATAAAGAAAGTCAAATGGGTGGTTGAAGGCGGCAAAACGGGACAAGAGTCCATTTGCAAAATTTTAACAGCGATTAAGAATGATTACAGAGAAGAAAATGCAGTGGTATTGATACACGACGGTGTGCGTCCGCTTATCAATAGCGAATTAATTACCCATTGTATAGATTCGGTAGAAAAATATGGCTCGGCAATTACGGTTACGCCCGAAATTGAAACAGTGGTGGCGCTCGACAATCACAAAAAAATTATTTCCATTACCGATCGCAGTACTTGTTACCACGCCAAAGCACCACAATGCTTCAGATTGAACGATATTTACGCTGCGCACTTGCACGCCAAAGAAGAAGGTTTGAACAACGTGATTGATTCCGCCTCGCTCATGGCACATTACGGACATGAACTCTATACTGTAGAGGGTGGATACGAAAACATAAAAATTACTACCCCCACCGATTTTTACCTGTTTCGTGCTTTGTTTGAGGCGCAAGAAAATTTACAAAAATTATGACGTTCAACGACAAAATTATTCAAGAAGATATGGAACTCCTTGCTGAACAGTTCAATTGGTCGGCATTGCAAAACACATCCATACTCATAACCGGCGCTACAGGCTTGATTGGAAAACAGTTGGTTTTTTTGTTGCAGTATCTCAATGAAAATAAAAATGCCAATATTAAAATTTATGCGTTGGTGCGTAGCGAACAAAAAGCAAAAACAGTTTTTGGTAATGCAGATATTACATTTGTTGTAAACGATGTTCGGCAACCTCTTGTGCTGACTGATGAGATTGATTATATGATTCATGGGGCAAGCATTACACAGAGCCGCGCCTTTGTTGAACATCCTGTAGAAACTATGGATACGGCATACTTTGGCACACGCAATATGTTGGAATTTGCCCGTCAAAAACAAGTAAAGAGTGTAGTTTATTTGTCCAGTATGGAAGTTTTTGGTGTTACCGCCCCTCAACTTTTGGAAGTAACGGAAAACGATTACGGTTATATTGACATTCTGAATCCCCGCAGTTCTTACTCCGAAAGCAAACGGCTATGTGAATGTTTATGTGCCTGTTATGCTGCTGAATTTGGCGTTCCGGTAAAAATTGCCCGATTGGCACAAACATTTGGCACAGGTATTGATTACGATGACCCGAGAATTACAGCGCAACTTGCTCGTTGCGTAATTGAACTAAAAGATATTGTATTGCATACGGCAGGAAAAACGCTTCGCCCGAGTTTATATACCCGTGATGCCATTTTAGGTATTTTAACCATACTATTTGCGGGCAATAATGGCGAAGCCTATACCATTGCCAACAAAAAAACTTCTATCTCCATTCGAGAAATAGCTGAATTGGTTGCAAGCCAAATCGCCGAAAATAAGATCAATATAAAATATGATATTACAAATCTAAAAGAAAATGGCTTTAATCAGGATCTTCATCTTATTTTAAACACCGACAAACTTGAAGCGCTTGGTTGGAAAGCTGAAGTGGGACTTGAAGAAGCCTATCGTCGCATGATTGAAAGTATGAAATGTAGAAAAAAAGAATAATATGAAAGGCAAGTTTTTTATTTTTCTATTTGGATATATGGTTTATGCCTTTTCGTTTCTCGTGCCGCGTAGCAAACAAAAATGGGCTTTTGGAAGTTTTCGTAATGCGTTTAACGACAATGCCAAATATCTCTTTATCGGCTTGTCGGAATCTATGCCCCATATTCAAAAGGTGTGGATAAGCGCCGACAAAAAAACGGTGCAACACGTTCGCAACTTGGGATTAAAAGCTGAATTTATAGGCAGTTTCAAAGGATTATGGTTTGCTCTGCGGGCAAAACATTGGTTCTATAATTCGTATAGCTCTGATATATTGTTTTTTGCTTCAGGCGGAGCTACCTGCATTAACCTTTGGCATGGGGTGGGGCTGAACAAAAAAATTGAATTTAGCATTACAGAGGGAGAATTGGCAAAACGCTTTGTGCAAAAAACTTTGAAAGAACGTTTCTTTCATCCTGAAAACTTTCGCCGTCCCGATTATATGCTTTCATCAACGCCGCTTCAGTCGGCAATGTTTGCGGAAGCGTTTCGGATACCTATCCATAAGTTGTTGAATATTGGTTATCCCCGTAATACCATTTTGTTAGCTAATGAAGAAGAACGTCAGGAGTTTATCAATAAATATGAAAATCCGAAAGTGATAGCACTTATTAACAAACTGAAAACATACGACAAGGTGTTTATATATATGCCCACTTGGCGCGATTCACAACGCAATCTTTTTTCGGAAAGTATGGATTTGAATATCCTAAACAACATCATGAAAGAAAAAAACAGTTTGATGCTTCTAAAACCTCATGCGAACACGCTGGTAGATAGCGAAAAATATAAAGCATTTGAAAACATTCTGTTTGCTGATAAAAATATGGATATTTATCCTGTGTTACCCTATACCGATGTGCTAATTACCGATTATTCATCTATTCTCTATGACTTTATTCTTATGCCCCAAAAAGAACTTGTTCTCTATGTATATGATTATGATGAATATGCAAATCAACGCGACTTCTATCCCGAATTTTTACACTACATTCCCGGAAAAATATGTTCTTCTTTTACAGAATTACAAGAATGTCTGCAAGAAAGCAACTATGCCCTCAATGAGGAAAAACGGGAAGAGGTGATTGCACAATTTTGGGGTATGGATTGGAATAAAACGCTTTCAGAGATTTCTATAGAGATAATTACCAAAACATTTTGAAAAAATACAGATATCTCCTTTGGCAAAAAACAAGAGGAAAATTACAACAAAATCCAGTATTAAACAATAAAATTATGAAATCAATAAAAAAGAAAATGATCAGTTTCGTTTGGAAGTTGGTGCCGGAATCCTCTTTTAAACGGCTTATGAGAAGCTATTTTTACAACAAAGAGGATTTTGCTTTTAAATCCGATAATGTTTTTAGTGAAATTTATGCCGGAAAAACCAACCTTTGGGGACAGCAAGAATCTAAATCCGGCGGAGGTTCTACAATGGAAGCAACTGCTATTTTACGTGAAAAACTATCTCTTATTATTGAAAAATATTCAATTACATCCTTGTTAGATGTACCTTGTGGCGACTATAATTGGATGAAAACTGTTGTAAAACAATGTTCTTACATTGGAGGCGATATTGTACCCGAACTGATAGAAAACAACCAAAAATTGTACGGATCCGATAATGTTCGGTTCAAAGTCATAGATATAACAAAAGATATTCTTCCAAAAGTGGATTTGATTTTTTGCAGAGAATGTTTGCAGCACCTCTCTAACGATAACGTAAAAAATGCGATCGAGAATTTTATAAGTAGCGGTTCAAAATATTTATTAGTAACGTCATATCCTAAAACTTGGAGAAATTATGATATTTATGATGGCGATTACCGTGCATTAAATTTGCGAAAAAAACCTTTTTATCTTCCCAAACCTCTTTTAGTGATAAAAGAAGATGTTTTAGCCCCATTGGGATTTGATAAATCTATGTATCTCTATCAACTTGATTCTGTTTAATTTTAATAATAAATCATCATGTCCAACATAATTCATGTAATAAAAAAAAGCGGTTTGTCTTGTGCACTGAAAAAAATTAAAAGACGTATTTTCATTAACGATGAAAATATAACCAGCTTAATTGCCATTAATGGTGCTTACGATTATGTACAAAAATATAAGTATGCATTAGATTTTCCTCTTGATACTATTTCAACCCATTTTGTTAATCCTTATCCAAATAAAATTTGGACTTTATGGTTGCAAGGTTTTGACAATGCACCAGAGGTTGTTCAAAAATGTATAATGGTTCTCCAAAAGCAATATGGAGATGACGTTATTGTGCTTACAAATGAAAATATTACGCATTTTTTGGATATTCCTGATTTTATTGTTGAAAAAAATAAAGAAGGAATCATCACGAATACCCATTATTCTGATATAATTCGTTTTTTTCTTATTGAAAAATATGGTGGATTATGGTTGGACAGTACCATCTTTTTATTGGGTAATATACCTGATTATATTCGATTTGCAGATATTTTCTTTCACAAACATATTGTTAATAAAACCATCTCCAGCATAAATGTGATGGCTGCAGAACCTCACCACCCAATTATTCGCAAAACAATCGCTTTATTGTTGGAATATTGGAAAAATGAAAAACGAACAGTATCATACACGATCACATCAATATGTCTTGCTATGGCAATTCACAGCTCACCGAAAATGGAATCTTTATGGAATTCGATGCCTCATGTTGATTGTATCAACAAGAATCTTTTAGAGCAAAGACTTTTCGAAAAATATGAAACAAAGCATCTAGAGATAATGAAGCAATTATCTGTTCTTCAGAAACTTTCATGGAAATTTCCACAGGAAAAATATAAATTGCAGGGAACTTTTTATGATGAAGTAGTTAAAAAAAGTGGCGTTTTAAAATAGTATTCGCAAGAATACCTTTTTGGGGAAATCTCTGTAGGGTAACGTATTGTTAAAATCATCAAAAAGAACAAGGTAACATTCCTTTTTTCTTACTCGGTGTAAACGCCAATCTCACTTTAAGCCCAACTGCCATATAGTTAACTCTTTTTGCAAAAGAGAGTAACGTAAAATCTGCAAGGTTTTCTACCTTCGATGCATAGTAATCTAACGGTTGTCGAGATTTTTTTAGGAGGTCATGCAACCCACAGTCGTAATATGCTCCGATATAAAGAAAAAGTGAATTGCTAACCAATAATTTACAACCTGCTTCTAAGGTATAGATGGCTAATACATTAAAACTCTGTTTTCCCGAAGAATTAGCGCCGTCAAAATTGCCCAATCCTGCAAAGGTTTGGGTGTCTAACCAATTGTTGAAAAATGGATAATAGCCTGCATTATAAAGCCTGTCTATTTGCGCCTGATAATTATTTTTTACTACAAAACATATTTTAAAGCCCGTCATGGCATAGAGACCTATTCTTTGTCCTTTCCTCTGTTGATATGCCTGATTCTTTGTGGATTGCACTTGAAACAGCACAGGGATATTTAAAAACATTGCCTGTTGAGATTCTTTATAGCCATAATAAGTAGAGTGCAGTTCATATTCATACCCATTGCTGTCGAAAAATCCTGAAGCAATGTTATTTACAGTTTTCACTTTTGTTTGCACATCATAAAGTCCAAACCCTGCTCCCACATGTAGCCCCCATAACGGACCAAAGAAGCAGGTAAAGCCCACTCCTGCATCCGCACCATAGCCCGTAGTGGTGGAACTTGCCGATAGGGAGTGATTTAAAAAAGAATAAGCGCCTCCTCCATAGAGCGAAAGCTCGTAGGGGAATCGTTGCGCCATGATGGGCGAATGGCAGATGGAAAACCCTGAGATAAAAATGAGCATTAACAAGGTTGTCCAAGTCTTTGTTCTGATTGTCAATTTGTTTTTGTTATATAACATAATGTAATTATTTTTCTCATTCCAACACCAAAATTTTTGTAATACTGTCTCCGGCACGCACCAAATAAAGTCCAGAAGAAAGATGCAGCGTAAGTTTCATCGTAGTATCGTGAACCATAGCGTTGTAAACACAAGCGCCATATTGATTATACACTTGCAGAAGCTCACCTTTTTTAATACCTGCAATGGTAAGTGCTACACCCGAATACACCGGATTGGGATAGACCGACATTTTACCCGAACCATAATCCACATATTGCGTGAGTATTTTTGGGGTAGAACATAAAGCGCCCTCATTTTTGGTAATCAGTTCGTATGTATAATAGGTGGGGGCTAATTCTAACAGATCGGTTTTATGAGGACCCGCCGAATAACTATAGTGGTTTATGGTGCTCGATTTGTGCTCTTCCACGCCGTTGCGGTACCATTTGCAGTCTATAAGTTCATAGCCATCGGCTGCTATTTTATTCAAATTGAGTATAAAAGTATTGTTCCAAAGTATGGTGGCGTAATTATCGAAATGAAAA
>WQSU01000054.1 GCA_009787675.1 Lentimicrobiaceae bacterium | reverse complement strand
AGATATGCCCACTCGTCGTTATCAATAGCTGTAACCGGTTGTGCACCACGCATAGAAGATAAAATTGCCAATACGCCAGTACCCGCACCCATATCCAACACACTTTTATTTTGGAGTTCTTCTTCTAACAAAAACTCAATCATGAGTGAAGTCGTTTCGTGGTGAGCAGTTCCAAACGACATTTTAGGTTCAATAACAATTTCATACTCGGCTTGTAAATTGGGCTCATGAAAAGGCGCACGAATAAAGCACCTGTCAGCAATCATTACCGGTTCGTAGTTAGATTCCCAAACCGCATTCCAATTTTGTTGCTCAATTGCCTGAATCGTGTATGAAATTTTTGTTTTCGTCCGGTATTCTGCAAAAAGAGCATTTATTTTATTTTTATTAAAATTCTCTTTTGTAATATATGCCAACAAAGTGTTATCGGTTTCTCCATCGGCAAAACTTTCGCAACCTAAATTCGCTAAAAGTGAAACAAAAATCTCCTTCCATGGAATTGGCTCGGAAAAAATTACAGTAATTTCATAATGTTGCATATAATCAAACTTTTAATTATGAATAATTTTGCAAAAATAGGGTTTATTTCAATGAACATATTTTTATTTCAAAACATTTAGAGTAAAAAAAAATCTATTTTTGCGCTTTCATAACTAAAACATTAAAAATGAGTAAAATATCATTTACTTTAAAAAACCTTTTTATGGCTTTACCGTTGCTTGTTTTTTTTTCCTGCAACGACCCTGTTCCTCATATTATCATTACCTCACCACAAGCAGGAGAAGAGTATTTCAGAGACATAGATATTAAAGTAGAGATCATCGTAACGGATACGAAAGGAAAATCTTTACCCGTAGAATTGTATGCCAACGATACGCTGTGTGATGTGCTTCAGAAAGCACCCTACCATTTTACCATAAAAGCAGGCAAGCTCCTTCCAGGCATCCATAAACTCAAAATAAGGGTTAAAGATGTGGAAGACACGAGAACAATTACTGTAAAGAAGGCTGCCTCGGAATGCCCTGATTTTATTACTTTTACAGATAGAATCATTCCTCCGGAATTGTATGTAACAGACTGGATATTAAGCACGTCAAATGGTGTGGATGATTCTTACTACCTCGCAACAGTTACGGCAGAGTCTCAAGTGTCAGCAACAAAAACATGTCGCAATATTTCATTTTATTTGAAAGGCTTGGGTACAATATATCTATATATGGATGATAAAAAGGATGCGTGGAAAATCATTGAATTGGGGATAAAAGATTCGACATCTGTTAAACCGCAAGGATGGACTTTGTATGAATTTACTTGTACTCCATATCGTCACATTTTTACATGGAAATTTCTTGAGGGGTTCCCAGCTTCAGCAGGTTTAGATGCTATTCGCTTTGAAAAATAAAAAATGAAACTCTCAAATCTTTTAATTAATAATTTATAAATCATGAAATATGTCGCCCTTCTTGCCGGAGGAAACTCTGGAGAATATGAAATTTCAATAAAAACGGCTGCCAATATTCAAACCCAGCTTGATACAAAGCAATTTGAAACTTGGCTTATTGTTGTAAAAGGGAAGCAATGGGCATACACGGATGGAGATGGAATGCAGTTTTATGTGAACAAAGATGATTTTTCACTAACAGTTCACGGTAGAACTGTCGCTTTCGATGTTGCCTTTATTGCCATTCACGGTGATCCGGGTGAAAACGGAAAACTACAAGCCTATTTTGAGATGATGGAAATTCCTTATACGGGCTGTGACAGTTTTTGTTCAGCCCTTACTTTCAATAAGTTCTTCTGTAACATTGCCGTAGAGAAATGCGGCGTTCCCATTTCCCCTGCCTTACATTTTCACAAAGGTGTTGCTATTGCGTATGATGAGGTTATAGCCCAATGTGGATTGCCTTGTTTTGTGAAACCTTGCAATTCGGGTTCAAGTGTGGGTGTTTCCAAAGCGCACAATCGCGAAGAACTTGTATTTGCCGTAGCATTAGCGTTTAAAGAAGACAATCAGGTGATGATAGAGCGTTTTATTCCGGGCAGAGAACTTACTTGCGGCGTTGCAATTTGGCAAGGAGTTGTGAGAGCGCTTGCCGTTACGGAGATTAAGAGTAAGAAAGAGTTTTACGACTTTGAAGCCAAGTATACGCCAGGCTTTCTTGAATTGGTTACACCTGCCGAAATTGAGGAAATGTTGGAGGCAAAAGTGAAAGAGTATTCAGAAACAATTTACAAAAAACTGGGATGTAAAGGTGTTGTACGCATTGACTTTATTTTGAATCCTGATAATGAGCCTGTTTTTTTAGAAATTAACACTATTCCCGGACAAACCGCCATGAGCATTATCCCAAGACAATTAGCCTACATAAATATTCCTCTGCCCGAATTTTACGCTGATTTAATCCGTCATTCCTGTTGCTGAAGCGCTTCAAGGGCGTTTTTAAACTGGTAGAAATAAGAACGCGAAATTCTAAACATCCGTTCTCCCAGATACACACGATCTTTCTGAATCTTGTCAATATAATGCAGATTGATAATTGTGGCATTATTAATACGAATAAGAAACGCAGGAAGTTTCAGAGCGCTTGCCTTAATGGTGGATTCATGAAAATAGAGTTGGTTGGTGGAAGTTTCTATTGCAAGAAACTTGTTTTCTTTTGTAATTACCGTAATAATACCTGTCTTGATTTTCGTCGTAACTTTTTGGTAACGGATAAAGAAAGAATCATTTTCCTTGCTTTGGAAAGAAGGTTTGGGTGGTTTGTAAGGATAGGGAATTGGGCTTTCTGCCGCCACAGGCTCAAATTGATAGTTGTTGTTAATATCGGAAATGATTCGGATGATTTTGTAGATTTTCCTGACTAACAATTCGTTGTTAAACTGAGCAGGGACTACGTCGAATAAGCCCTTATCCAGCCAGAATTGAGTGTTCTCTTTCGAGGAGATGATGCCCAGAATAATCGGAGGCTTGTGAATCATTTCTAAAATGTCGGTCTCTTCGTTTTTTCGTTGAGACAGATCAAGAATTAAGATTTCAGGGCGAAAGTAGCTCATTCGTTCTAAGAAATCTACACGTTGGTTTACAAATCCAAAGAATTGGATTGACTTGAATCTTGACAAACAGTCAATTACCTTTTTTTCAAGGGTTGCGTTTTGAACAAACGCGAAGCATGTTACTGGTTTCATAAGAATTTTATTTTATTTAACTGCGCTGCAATAATATTATATTTTTTTACAATATCAAGTGTTGGCGCATTTTTTTTAGAAAAACTTCTTTTATATCCGTTTTTTTTATATATTTTTGCGCACTGATTTTTAAGATATGTCAAGAAAAAGGATTTTGTACATTACCCCTGCCATTTTTCCTTACTTACAAGAGGACTATATTACATCTATTTGTAGATTTTTACCTCAAGGAATTCAAGAAAGAGATAATGAAATTAGAACGTTTATGCCAAAGTATGGCTTGATAAACGAACGTAAACACATGTTACATGAAGTGATTCGGCTTTCCGGACAAAATATTATTATTGAAGATAACGACTTCCCACTCATTATTAAAGTGGCCTCCCTGCAAGCAGTCCGTATGCAAGTGTATTTTATTGATAGTGAAGATTTCTTTAGAAGAAAAGCACTTTATTTAGATGAAGAGGAGACGTTTTTTGATGACAACGATTCCCGTGCACTTTTCTATGCCAAAGGCGTTATAGAAACTGTACGTAAATTGGGCTGGAACCCCGATATTATTCATTGTCACGGCTGGCTCAGCGCTTTAGTGCCTGTCTTTATTCGTACAGTTTATAAAGACAACCCTCTATTTCAGGATGTTAGGATCATTACCTCTATCTATAATGATCATTTCCAAGATAAATTTTCTCCTAATTTCTTAAAAAAACTTAAAATTACAGGCATCCCAAGAGAGTGTTTAACCCACTTTAAAGGAGCTGCAGGATATGATACTATTTTAAAAACTGCCATTGATTTTTCGGATGCCACAGTGGTTGCGCACCCCAATATTACGCCTTCCTTAAAAAAATATTTGAAAAAATATGAACTACCCATTATTACTCATCCTGAAACTGAAGATTATTTAGAATTTGTTGACGAATATAACCATTTTTATGAAGAACTTTTGGAAATTGCTCCGCGAGAATTTTAATTCACGCACATTTTATGGCTTTACTTTGGCTCTGCCAATCTCCCTGCTATTGTTTTTTCAGGCATGCCAAAACGATCCAAGCTCAATTGGGCTAAATTTACAAGATCGCGATGACCTCTTGAATGCTGTCTTTACTGATACAATAACATTAACTGCCCATTCAATTTTAGAAGACACCTTGAATACTAGAAATCTTGAAGCCAATTTTTTAGGCTTTATTCGAGATCCCGTTTTTGGGCAAACCTATGCCGGAATATTTACTCAATTGATACCGAGTGGCAGTAGCGTTAATTTTGGCAAATCCCCCCAACTTGATTCTATCGTGTTAACGCTTAGATATGCAGGTGGTTTCTACGGCGACACTTTAAACCCGTTTGTTGTTCAAGTGCATAGATTAACTGAGGATATTTTATCGGAGAAAGACTACTATCAAAATAGTAGCTTTGCACATTCTTCAGATGATTTAACTTATAAAGATAATTTTCTACTTTACCCTAAACCCACTTCAAAAGTAAAGTTAGATACAATTCTTGAGCCCCACTTAAGGATCCGCTTAGATGATGAACTGGGAAACCTATTGCTGAGCAATGCTGATAAAATGTCATCAAATGCTGTTTTTAAAGATTTCTTTAAAGGATTATATATTTGTGCAAAATCTCTTTCCAATGATGGATCTCTTGTTAATTTTGATTTGGCAAGTGCGATGTCAGGAGTTCAACTCTATTATAAAGACGATACTATTGCAAGACGTTTTCACCTTATAACACGCTCAACAGTGAGAGTTGGTCATTATGAACATGATTATGAAGCAGGAGATTCAAAGTTTGTATCCCAATTACTATATAACGACACCTTGTTAGGTAAGGAAATTTTGTATGTACAGTGTATGGGCGGTGTAAAAACAAAAGTTACCTTTCCCCATATTAAAGCATTTAGAGATAAAAATGTTGTAATCAATAAGGCAGAATTAGTTGTAACTAATATTGGAGAGAATCTCTCATTCTTCCCACCACCGAAAAGTTTCTACGTTTATAGAATTAATAATAAAGGAGATCAGGATTTTGTAGTTGATTATAACACTGTTTATTGGGGTGGCGCTTATAATGAAACGACAAAAGAATACAGATTTCGCATTACTAGATATTTACAAGATATTATTTTTAGAGATGAATACGAACCGTATGTTTATTTAGTACCCTATAAGAATGCAGCCAGTGCAAATAGATTGATTTTTAGTGGCACCCAACCCCATGATCCCTCTTTAAGATTAAGAGTGGAAGTTTATTATACAGAATATTAACCTCTTACAATAAATATTAATAATGTGTGGAATTGTTGCCTATACAGGAAATAAACAAGCCTATCCTATTTTAATTAATGGATTAAGAAGATTAGAGTACAGGGGTTATGACAGTGCCGGTGTTGCATTACTTGACCAAGAACAGATTCAACTTTACAAAAAACAAGGAAAGGTTGCCGACCTCGAAAACTTCTGCACGACTAAAAACCTTGAGGCTTGCACGGGTATTGCGCATACCAGATGGGCAACACATGGTGAGCCCAACGACGAAAATGCCCACCCGCACCTCTCGGAAGATGGTACTTTAGCCTTAATTCACAATGGCATTGTAGAAAACTACCTGAGTTTAAAAAACGAACTGATTGAACGTGGGTATGTCTTTAAAAGTAACACAGATACAGAAGTATTACTACATCTTATTGAGGATATAAAAAAAACAGAAAAAGTAGAACTTGTAGAAGCTGTCCGAATTGCACTTTCAGTCATCGTAGGCACTTATGCCTTAGCTATTTTGTCTACCGAATATCCGAAGCAGGTCATTGTGGCAAAAAAGGGAAGCCCATTACTTATAGGATTAGGAAAAGATGAATTTCTTGTAGGTTCTGATGGCGCCCCTATTGTAGAATACACAAAGAAAGTGGTGTATCTGAATGATGAAGAAGTTGCAGTTATTCACCCTGATAAAGATTTGGAAATTACGAATATACGCAATGAGAAACAGCTTACTTTCGTTCAAAAGTTAGAATTGAAATTAGACCAAATTGAAAAAGATGGTTTTGAACACTACATGCTCAAAGAGATATTTGAGCAACCCAAAGCCATTGTGGATAGTATGCGAGGAAGGCTAAACACCAAAAAAGATGTGGTTTCACTCGGTGGTATTATTGAATATGAAAACAAAATGCTTCAGGCAAAACGTTTTATTATTGCGGCGTGTGGTACCTCATGGCACGCCGGTTTGGTGGCAGAGTATATTTTCGAAAGTTTGATTCGCGTACCTGTAGAAGTAGAATATGCCTCCGAATTTAGATACAGAAACCCTGTTATTAATGAAGACGACGTGCTGATTGTCATCTCGCAATCAGGAGAAACTGCCGATACCCTTGCTGCCATTGACCTGGCAAAAAGTAAAGGCGCTACCGTAATCGGAATTTGCAACGTGGTGGGATCAAGCATTGCCCGAAGTACCCACGCAGGCTCCTATACCCATGCCGGACCTGAAATTGGAGTAGCCTCTACTAAGGCGTTTACAGCACAAGTTACTGTGCTTACGCTTATGGCGTTAAGCTTGTCAAGAAAAAAAGGAAAAATCCCACTCTCCTATTATTATCAGTTAGTGAACGGCTTGGAAGCCATTCCGAAAAAAATTGAAGCGATTCTTAGTAACAATGATGAAATAAAAAAAATAGCGCAATATTTTGTGAATAAACAAAATGCCATCTATTTAGGTCGTGGCGTAAATTTTCCTGTAGCTTTGGAAGGGGCGCTTAAATTGAAAGAGATCTCCTACATCCATGCA
Organism: Lentimicrobiaceae bacterium; assembly: GCA_009787675.1. Lineage (GTDB taxonomy): Bacteria > Bacteroidota > Bacteroidia > Bacteroidales > WCHB1-69 > WRNX01. Next base: position 3,959 of record WQSU01000054.1, on the reverse strand, counting down.
GAAGGGTACCCTGCAGCTGAAATGAAACATGGTCCCATCGCCCTCATTGACGAAGAGATGCCGGTGGTGGTAGTTGCTACAGAACAAGAATCTTACGAAAAAGTAGTGAGCAATATTCAAGAGGTGAAATCAAGACGCGGGAAAATTATTTCTATCGTTTCCGAAGGAGATGAAGTAGTGAAAAGCATGTCTGACTTTTGTATAGAAATACCTAAAACTGAAGAGCTTTTATCACCTCTAATTGCATCTATTCCGTTGCAATTGCTTGCCTATCACGTGGCGCTACTGCGCGGCTGTGATGTAGATAAACCCAGAAATTTAGCAAAATCAGTATCTGTTGAATAATATTATGGCAAAAAAAATCATACAACTTCTTTTCTTTCTTGGACTTGGGATATTTTTCGTATGGTTTTCTGTTAAAGATTTACAACCCGAAGACGTACAAATTATTAAAGATAGCGCTACAGGTGTCCTCAACCCCAAAAGCATGTTTTTTATTTTCATTTCTGTTGTTTGCGGTGCAATAGCCCACTATTTTCGCGCCCTTAGAAATATTTTGCTCATCAATCCATTAGGATATCGTGTACGCAAAACAACCGCCTTCTATTCTGTAATGCTCTGTTACTTATCCAATTTGGCAATTCCGCGCATAGGAGAAGTGTTGCGCTGCACCTTTCTGCAACGCTACGATCAAGTGCCTTTCCAGAAATCGTTAGGAACTGTGGTCGTGGAACGGGTGTTCGACATGTTTATCTTTGTGCTGTTTTTTGTACTCGTTATTATACTGAATACAGGGCTGTTATCTGATTTAGTCATCAACAAAGAGGAAAATATAACATTAGGCGCTTCAATAGCTGAAAAATGGACAACATTATGGGCGCTGAAATATTATCTGTTGATTGCTCTTCTCGTAGTATTGTTTGCAACTATTTTTATAGTGAAATACATAAGAAAAACAAGGGAACAAACAGTTCAAAAACAATCAAAAACTATTGGAAAGATTAAAAATATAATAGTAGGCTTATGGCAAGGGTTGATTTCCGTAAAAGATTTAAAACATCCTTATCTATTTGTTTTCTACACTTTTGCTATTTGGCTCTTTTATTATTTGGGCACAATGCTCTGTTTTTATGCTTTCGACTTTTTACAACATTTAGGACCCATGCCTGCATTTGTAGTGTTGGCTGTAGGTTCTATCGGGTTTATATTAGCCCAAGGCGGTTTGGGGCTTTACCCTCTCATAGTAGCCGGCATATTAGCCCTTTATGGGGTTAACTATGCACAAGGATTAGCCGCAGGTTGGATCGGTTGGAGCGCACAAACCATTATGATATTGATTGTTGGTTTTACAACACTGATATTGAGTTCTTTTCTTAAAATTGAAAATAGGGCGGGGGAGTAAACTCAACTTTTCCAATCCCCTTCACCCTTCCATAATACTCAGGAAAAAACTGTTCTATCTTCTCCAGCAGTGCCGAGCAGAGCAGGTTTCTTTGTCCGGGGTAGTTGCGGGCGGTGCTTTTGGCGCCCCAAATATGGGATATCAACTTATTGTCGGATTGGAAAGGGTCGTCAAGAAGATGATGGATGGGGATGTTCATTTTTTTGGCACATAAGGAAAGGATGCGCTGCTCGGCAAAAACCATCTGAGAGACCATCTCTAACGGGTATTCGCTGTTGTTGGTCATGAAATCAATGGCGCATGAGGTGTAGTAGTTTTTTAATTCGGGAGTGGAGAAATAGGCAAATGCCGTATTGCAAGGCAGTTCCGTCCAGTCCCATTGCGGGTCAAATTGGTAGTCGCTTCTTTTTTTTAACCGGTGTGCCGGCAGGTAGCACTCGTGAACAGGCTCGCGGTGAAGCACTACCAGCGGTTTGCCTTCCAATTTCGATATTATTTTATGCCACACAATGAGGTCTGTGTCTATCATGGCAATCGGCGTGGCTTCGTTTTGTATCGCAAAGATTTTAGCCGCAGCCCAAAAGATCTCCTGGTTCACACTTTTCGGAATATGCTCTACCACAGTATGGTCAACTCCCCCATCCCATAAATCCAACAAATCCAATGAGGCGTAGTAGTCGTATCCAACGCTGTCGGTGTAGAGTTTTATTGGTCCATTGTTTTTTCGCCACATCAAAGCAGACAAAATGGTGGTTAGCAACTCAAAATCTTCAATAGAATAGGTTGCTTCTTTGTTTTTTAGAAAAAAAGGAGTGGTGCTGTTAATGTGAATGGCTGTAATCATCTCATAACATTAAAGTTCTGTTTCTTCTTCAGGGTGCAAAACAATGCTCTTTTGGGTTTCTCTTTCAATGAGTTCATCAAACATCAAACCACTGTTGGCTTGGTACATGTTGATTACTTTTTTGTAGCCGATCCAATTAAAACTCTCGCCATGAAACCAGCGGGTACGTTGTGCTGTGAGCACTAATTTAACCCCATAACCGGTAATCTCTTCCTCATTGATAAAAAGGGGAACTATCTTCTCGTTTCTATCATCTTTCTTTATTCCAAGCAATTGCGTGGACGGGCGCACCGAATCGTATATACCATTGAAGAAAATGGGCATTTTGCCTCTTCTAAAGCGAATGTCTCTTATTTCTGTAGGAATTTTTTGAGGAATAAAGGGAATCCAGTTGAGGGGCGCTCTGTTTTGCACCAAAAACGAATAGTCGTATTCGTTTTCATTCACCACATGTTCTCCTTTTTGGGCGTCCACCTCTGTCAACACTGCATCGGAAAGGCTTTTCCCTGAGAGCGTTCCATCGCAACCGTTGTTGATGGTGGTTTCCACGCCCCAAAGCATGTTTGCCATTTCATCGCGCAGGAACTGCACCTCCTCAATCGGATGGCTTTCCTCGCAACGCGACAGGGTGGGCGGAAACAGCAGCCCCTTTCTTGAGGAGAAGTTGTTTTTTTCGTACGCATTTGCCTGCGTGGTTCCAAACATACTCCAGCGGTCGGTGAAGGCTTTGCTATTGTCATTGGCATCCGCTTCTTCGGCAGAGGTATTAATAAAGATACGTTCTCCAAAAGTATCGGTAATAATGATCCCGTCCACTTCCAATATGGTTCCTGTTTCTGTTTCTATGGGCGTAACCATCCAGTCGTTTCCATACATGGTGGTGTATTGCATCACTACTGCATTGGCAAGGAGCGAGAAATCGTTATTATCCATTTGTCCAAGTTGCACTCGGGCATCTTCAAACTCCCAGAGTGTTTTGGAGGGTGCACCCGGAAACTCGGCTGGAGCAGGAAGATAGGAGAACATCTTTTCCTCTTTTTCTTCAGGAAGTTCCACACTGCTTTTTCCCTTCAGTTTGGCAATTGATGCGGCAGCCCCTTCCGCCGCATCAAACGAATACCACGACAGTTGCCCCGTATGGTAATTTTCAGCGTCGTAACTGTTCAGGTTTTCACCCATGGCTACTTCATAACCTAATTTCGATTCGTTCCAACAACCCCCTTCATGGTGGGTAACAGGGAGATATTTTCGGGTGAACCATGCTTGATAATTTTGCAATAGCTCATTCAATGGAATGTGGGATAACTCTGCCTCATTGAGTATGTTTTCAATTTTATCTATGGGCATTAAATACAAGGTGTAGCCGTCGAACATTCTTTTGCCGTAGGTGGCATAGAGGCGTTTCAGGTTTGCATTTTGTTCCAATTTAAGGGTTTCAATGGTTTTGTCTTTTTCTGCTACTAAGGGAATAAAGGGTTCCAGTGGGCATAATGCAATTAGCTTTGTTATAAGTGCATCGCATTCAGGGTGGGTGTTTTCTACCATTTTTTTGAAATGGAGCGCCGACTCAATGCGAATAAAAGGGGTTATGGTCCGGTTTTGTTTCTCAACCTCATATTCCATAGGCGTATCGGTGGAATAGGCGCCATATTTGTTTTTATCGGGGTTGAGCGAGATGGTGTCCAACCTTCTTTTGCTCGTTTTAATTTTGGT
>WQSU01000053.1 GCA_009787675.1 Lentimicrobiaceae bacterium | reverse complement strand
CCTTCTACCGAGTTTTATAAATTAACGGAAGACCGTATCCGTCCGCGTTTGGCAAAGTTGCCGGGTGTGGGTGATGTGCGTATGACAGGAGGTACCGAGCGTGAGATCAGAGTGAATATCAATGCCGAAAAACTGAAAGCGTACAACTTGTCTATTTTGCAAGTGTTACAGGCAGTTCAAACTGCTAATATGGAAATTCCGGCAGGCAATGTCGAAACCGCTGAGGCTGTGTATTCCGTGCGTTTGGCTGCCAAGTTTTCTGACCTGAACGAGTTGCGCAATACGGTAATTACCACCCAACCCAATGGCGGAAAAATAAAAGTGTTGGACGTTGCAGAAGTGGAAGACGGTATTAGCGAGCAAAAACTGATTAATCGCATTGACGGAAAAGATGCTATTGGTATTTCCATTCAAAAACAATCGGATGCCAATGCTGTACAAGTTGCAGATTTAGTGAAGAAAGAATTAGTCGCTATAGAGCAGGAATATGAAGAAAACCACGTAAAGTTTGAGATTGCAACAGATGACTCCATTTTTACGAGAGCATCTGCCAATGCCGTACTCGTGGACTTGTTGCTGGCAATATTAATTGTTGCAATGGTTTGCTTTATCTTCCTGCATAATTTCAGGGGCGCAATCATTGTGATGATAGCCGTACCTTTATCTATCATTCCCGCTTTTATTGTGATGTTTTTCCTTGGGTATTCTCTTAATTTGATGTCATTAATGGCTTTGTCTTTAGTAGTTGGTATTTTGGTGGATGACTCTATTGTGGTCATTGAAAATATGTTTCGTCATTTGGAAATGGGAAAAACCAAATGGCGCGCCGCTTTAGACGGTTGCAAACAGATTATGTTTACCTGTATGGCTATTACTCTTGTTATTGTGGTGGTTTTCTTGCCATTAGCACTTACAGGAGGAATAATCGGCAATCTTTTGAAAGAATTTGCAATTCCTATTGTGGTAGCCACGCTTTGCAGCTTATTAGTGTCATTTACGTTAACACCGCTTTTGATGTCGCGTTTTGGAAAACTTTCAGACGAAACCGGCAAAACATTACTTGGACGTTTTTCTCATACAGTTGAACAGGTGTTTGAAGCCCTGAAAAAAGGATACGCAAAGATATTGGCTTGGGGTTTGCGACATAAAATAACGGTATTGATTTCTGCACTCGTTCTGTTTATCAGTTCTTTTGCACTGCTCACCGCCGGATTTATCGGGTTTACTTTTCTACCGGATGTGGACAGAGGAGAATTTATTATTACCTTAGATATGAATCCTCAATCAACTGTTTATCAAAATAATCAACTAACTATGCAGGCAGAGAAAATCATTGCCGGCAAACCCGAAGTAGAACGAATTTACACAAATGTAGGAACTGCTTCTCGCACTTCAAAAAACAATATTACCTCCATTACCGTGAAAATGGTAGATAAAAAAGAGCGCAATGTGGAAGTGCAAGATTTTGCCCAACAGATTAAGGAAGAGATTATGGCTAATATTCCGGGAGTTCGAGCAAGAGCAGGAATCGCAAGTCTTGCAGGGGGCAGCATTGAACCGATTCAGTTTATAGTACAGGGAACTGATTATGAGCAGGTACAGGAGACAGCAAATTCTGTTTTAAATATCGTGCGCCACACACCCGGTACTACCGATGCAAAATTTTCTATGGACGACCCTCGTCAGGAAGTACAGATAAAATTAGACCGCGAAAAAATGGCTGCTTTAGGTTTGTCGGTAAGTGATGTGGGAGGCACTTTAAGAACTTCTTTAAACGGAAATAATAACTCCAAATACAGAGACGGCAACTACGAATATGATATTCGCATCGGCATTGATAATTTCGACCGTATGAACTCGGAAGATGTCGCCAAACTTACTTTTATGAATAAAAAAGGCGAATTAATTGAGTTGAAACAATTTGCCGATATTTCTTATGGATTGGGAGCATCTGCTTTGGAACGTACCAACCGTATTTCATCAATTACCGTTAAATCAAACGTAGTGGGACGACCTTCCGGAACAGTGGGTTCTGAAATTCAAAACGCGCTTATAGATGAAATTCCCGATGGCGTTACAGTTAAAGCCGGCGGAATATTGGAACGTCAAGGTTCTGCTTTCGGCAGTTTGGGATTTGCTTTTTTAGCCGCTATTGTACTTATTTATCTCATTATGGTGGTGCTGTACAACTCGCTGTTAGACCCTGTAATTGTGCTGTTCTCCATTCCGCTATCGTTTATCGGCGCGTTCCTCGCCTTAGCATTAACAATGAATACGCTTAATATTTTCTCAATTATCGGATTAATTGTTTTGGTAGGATTGGTTGCCAAAAATGCTATTTTACTGGTTGATTTCACCAACCATATTCGCAAAGAGCAGGGACTGAGTATTTTTAACGCTTTGATAGAAGCCGGAAAAGAACGCTTGCGCCCTATATTAATGACCACGTTTGCTATGATTTTCGGAATGTTGCCCATCGCCTTAGCAACAGGAAACGGCGCCGAAATCAAAAACGGAATGGCTTGGGTAATCATCGGCGGATTGGCAAGTTCCATGATTTTGACCTTGATAGTGGTTCCTGTGGTTTATTATATTTTCCATAGAATATCAGATAAAATCAAGATTCATAAGTGGGGAAAATTGAGGGGGAGAGTAGAGGAAAGAATGATGCTTGAAACGAATAATGAAAATTTGTAGTTTCTCAGAAAAAAATTAGGCAATCATATACCACTTTACAGAAACAAATCCATTCTACCAAAAAGGGTTTGAGAAAATTTGTAAGGTGGCGTTGAGTACACCTAAACCAAAGAAGAAAAATGTTAAATAGCTATGATATTTATTTTCCGTTTTTATTATTTGGTGATTTTCTCATTGAATATATCATAACTGCTAATCCTGTAAGTCCAAATATTGAGCCTTCAAGTTTATAATTATTAACAATAAGAAAACAAGACAACCCTAATCCTGTAATTGCTACAAAGAAAACGAGAAGCATTGACATTAGATTATTAAAATGAAACCAACCAACATCTTTCTTTGCTAACATCATCTGATTTTTATTAAAATCAATTCTTGCATTTTGTTCAATAACACATCTTTCTTTCATCCAAGACATAATATCTGGGTCAAGTTCTTTAAGTTTTGAAAGTTCTTCTGCGGTTGGAAGCAAACTATCATCAACTAACATTTGTTCTGTTTGTGCGACAGTTGTTATATCACCTTTTTTACTGATTTGTTTCTGATGCTGCAATACTCCTTTCGCCATTATTTTGAATTTTTTAAGATGTTTTTATATACCACAACCGATTTTCCAAAATCTAATACAATGGCTCTTTTTTGGTCTGATACTGTAATATAATGTATGTTTCTAACAAATTCATTATTTGAACGTTTTGGTGAAAACGTTCTACCATCTTTAATGTTTTGCATTATTTGGTGCATGGGAAATTTATTTAGTATTTTAACGCCACAAAAATAATAATATTTTCTAAAAGATAAAAATTCCATTTTCGCGGCGTTACGTTCGGTTACGTTTGCTATTGCTTTGTGTACGGAAAATCAGCAAAATTTTAACTCACAGGCATAAGCACTCTGCGCGGAAACGCGAACTTTCTTATTTGAGTTTAGGTGTTTGCTGATACCTCCGTACAGGTAGGAAAGTCTGCTATCCTACCAAGCGATATTAAACTTATCATTTAACGCGCTTTTTAATCAAAAATTTTAACCAAAACGAAGGGCGTGATGCTATAACTGCGCAAAAAAACGTATGAAAAAATTACTATTTATGCTAACCGTAGCAATTTGACTGCCAAAAAGAAAAAGAACCCGAACCGGTCTATAATGATGATTTGGGTAGAACTGAATGGAAGTGGATAAGAGAAGGTGTCAGCACCTATGAAATTACACTTAAATTCATAAATAACAAGAATGTAAATGCGACAAAGAACTTTTTTGGTAATCGGAACTTTCCCTTACTATTATACATATCGCGACAAAAATAAAAATGGAATAATCAAAAAATTTGACAACGATGGCAATGACTCTATTTTACCATATCAGGCAACGTCCTTATTATTGGAGACCGAAGATATGATAAAAAATAGGAATGAGAATGAAAGGGTGTCGAATCAGACACCTTTTTTGTTTTCTGTAAACTTGTATATGATTACCAAAAATTATTATCTTTGCCGATATTTTAAAATATCAATTTATTACAAAAAATGGAATTTCTAATTATTAAATCAGACCGATTAGTGCAAGATACAAATATCAGTTTTATTCGATATTTGTACAGCAATATTGAATGGAGCAACCGCTTAATCGCCATTGTTGGAGCAAAAGGCACAGGTAAAACAACACTTTTGTTGCAATATATAAAACAAAATTTTGTCGAAAAATCAAAAGCATTGTATGTCAGTTTGGATGATATTTGGTTTTCTACCCATACCCTGTCTGAGCTCGCCGAACAGTTTTATCTGCTTGGCGGCACACATTTGTTTTTAGACGAAGTGCATAAGTATAAAAACTGGGACATAGAAATAAAAAACATTTACGACTCCTATCGTTCTCTGAATATAGTATTTACAGGCTCTTCAATGTTGGAAATTTTTGAAGCGTCTGTCGATTTCTCAAGACGTGCCATGGTTTATGAACTTCGCGGCTTATCGTTTCGAGAATTTTTGCTATACGAGAATAATCTTTCATTCAAATCTTATTCTTTGCAAGAAATTATTGATAATCATAGAAATATAGTATTTGAAGTTATAGATAAAATTAAAATTATTCCCGCGTTTAAATCCTATTTAGAACACGGTTATTACCCTTATTATAAGGAAAGTTTATCAACCTATCCATTCAGAATAGAACAAGCAATTAACAAAACGCTGCAAGAGGATATTCCTGCAATTGAGGATATTGAGTATGCCACTATTTTGAAAATAAAAAAGATGTTGGGTATTATCTGCGAATTAGTACCATTTACGCCCAATGTTTCGCAATTGAGCAGTTCGATAGAGATTAGCCGTAACGCTTTGGTAAAATATCTGTATTTATTGGATAGAGCAGGTATATTAATGTGTATAAGCGAGCCAACACCTTCATTAGAGACACTGTCGAAACCGCAAAAAATTTATTTAGACAATACTAATATTATCAATTCATTGTCATTTGAAAATAAAAATATTGGCAACGAACGGGAAACTTTTTTTGCCAATCAGTTGCGAGCAAAACACAAAGTAAGTACTTCAAAAAACGGCGATTTTACCATTGACGAAAAGATCATTTTTGAAGTCGGGGGAAAAAACAAAGGCGACTCACAAATTAAAGGTATTGAAAACGCATATATTGCCGCCGATAATATAGAAAATGGTTTGGCAAACAAAATACCACTTTGGCTATTTGGTTTTTTGTATTAAAAAGAAAAAAACAGATATGAATAAATTTACCACTTTTTTGCAAAAAAATATTATAGAAATGAAAAAAATAATACTTATCATAATAGTTTCATTATTATCAATACATTTTTTAAATGCGTCTTGTATTGATGATCGTAAAATTTGGTCGGAAAGAATTTTTACAGGAGATTATTATTCTGCTATTTTCACTTGTAAAGTGTTAGAATTTTCCTCAGAAAATCAGGTAAAAAGCACAGCCGGAATTCTTGGTTTAAGAGCCGTTGTACAAGTAGAAAAAGTGTTTTTTGGAAAAGTAGATACTATTGTAAATCTTGATGCAGGTTTTTCCATGAAAGTGGGGAGAACTTATTTAATTTATGGTCGTGGGTATAGAAATAATTTTTCTTTTGATGGTTATTGCACGGTTCATTCTATGGAAGTTCCAGATATTAAAGATGGAGGTAGAATTAGTGAATTAGAAATTCTAACAGATCTATCAAATATAATAAATAACAAACAAACATGCAGTTATACGATGTTAAATTTAAATAATAAAAAATTTGCCGAAGGATCTTATAAAAACGGCAAACCGGCAGGAATTTGGAAACATTATTTATGGAATGGTAATATTAAGGCTGAATATAATTTTGAAGAAAATTCAGAAATTCAATATTATGATAACGGATTAAAAAATCACAAATTGTTAAAGTCTGAAACAGAAGAGATATTTTACAAATACTCAACAATAGATAATGATTTTTTAACTTTTAAATACATACTAAAAAATACTGACTATGGACATTTAATAACTTGGTTTTTTTATTACGACAATGGAAACTTAGAAAAACAATATACTACAAAATCCTTAGGAGGTAGGTATGGGTATGGTGGTACCGAACATGATGGATATTATATGGACTATCAAGAGTTTTATGAAAATGGTAAAATAAAAGCAAAAGGAAATCTATTTAACAATGATAGTGTTGGAACTTGGTATTTTTACAATGAAGAAGGGAGGAACACAGGTAAAAAAGTATATGAAGATGTAGATTCAGACAAGTTATTAGCAATAGAAAAAGAACAAATAGAAAAAAATAAACCGTATAAATTAGAAAAATCGTCTATGTATGGTAAAATAACCGATAAAAATACAGGAAAAGGTATAGGAGGAGTAAATCTCTCTCTCTTCAGAGATGGAAATTTGTATACTACAGCATTTGCTCAAACTTGGGATGATGGATCATATTATATGGAAAATATTCCTATTGGTAAATACGAAATTAGAGTGGAAGATTTTGGTAGTTCTGGTTATTTTGGTACAGCAAAAAGAGGTAAGAATTATGGTACAGCAAAAAAAGAAATAGAAATAAAAAAAGATGAAGAATTAGAATTTAACCTTCAACTTGAGGCTACAAATAACTAGTGATACTATTATCTCGTAAAACGCTAATGGTAATTACAACTATCATAATATAGAAATTATGCAAATTCGAACTAACATTTCTGGCAAAATATACCATTACAAATGGAATAATTATTTCGATAGTAATGGAATAATTATTTCGATAGTAATGGAATTTTTGTTTTTTTACGAAAAATAAAAATATGATTTTTGCCCACAGTTTTACTTATAAGAAAAACAAACGAATAATAAAACAATAAACAACATGAAAAACTCATTAGTAAACAAAGAGTATTTACTTGAACATTTGCTCGTCTTTCAAAATGCAAAAAATATTAAAATATGATACAACATAAACAATCCAATCTAACCCTAAACCACAAATCAGCACTAAAATTATCGCTGATTATCAGTTTGTTGTTTGTGTTTTTTATGTTTATCGGATTTATTTTCGGCGGAAAAGAGGTTCATTTACACAAAGTATCTATTATTAATGTTATTATACAATACGTTTCCAATCTTCTTGTTTTATTTTTATTGTATGAATTTTGTTTTTGGGTATTTCGTAAAAAATGGGGACATCATAAAAGACTTTTTTTAGCTTTATTAGGCACTATTGGCGTGGCAATAGTGTTAAGTCCTGTTTTTTCAGAAATAACGCATCTATTTTCTCCATCGTTGGAAAATGATTTGCATAACCGGATTATTGTCATAGGGTTAATAAAAAATTTAGTATTGTCGTTTGTTGTGTATTTATCTACATTATCTTTTGTGGTGGTCATTCATAATCAGCAAACACTGCTCGAAAACCAGCGCTTGCTTGCCGAAAATATCCGAAGCCGCTACGAAGCCCTTAAAAATCAACTGAATCCTCATTTTTTGTTTAATTCGCTCAATACACTTGATGGACTTATTGGTTTTGATGATGAAAAAGCCCACGATTATTTGCAAAATTTATCTTCAATATTTCGCTATACAATTCAGAATAAAGAAATTACGACATTAAAAGAAGAGTTGTGTTTTGTAGAATCATACGCCAACTTAATGAAAATACGCTATGGCGATAATTTTAAAATACAATATGCTATTGATGAAAAATACAACAATTTTAACATTATGCCGATTAGTTTACAATTGCTGATAGAAAATGCTATAAAACACAATGTTATCAATGATAAAACCCCTTTAACGATATACATTGAAACAACCCAAAACAACACCATTAAGGTAAGCAATACCATTCAACCCAAAATCAATACAGAAGCAGGCGAGGGAGTTGGTTTGGCAAATCTTGTTGAACGTTATCGTTTGTTGTTCAATATGGAAGTTACAATTACCCAAAATGATGTTTTTGCAGTAGAAATTCCGTTAATCAATAAAATATGAAAGCTGTAATTGTTGAAGATGAAATAATAGCTGCACAAAATTTACAACGTTTAATTGTGCAGATAAATAACGATATTGAAATTCTCGCTGTTTTGCAAAGCATAGAAGAAAGCGTGGAATGGTTTTCGGAAAATCCGCACCCCGATTTAGTGTTTATGGACATTCATTTGTCGGATGGTTCGTCATTTTCCATTTTTGAAAAAGTGAAAATTCAAGCCCCGATCATTTTTACTACCGCTTACGATGAATACGCTCTCAAAGCATTTGAAGTTAACAGTATAGATTATTTGCTGAAACCCATTAATATCAAAGATTTGGAACGGGCGATAGAAAAATTCAGTCATTACAACAAAACAAACAGCAATAATGAAGAGGTGATTTCCAATATGTTAGCCATATTTCAAAAAGAGAAAAAGGTTTACAAATCCAATTTTCTCATTGCGCATAGAGACAAATTTATTCCATTATCTATCAATGATATTGCCTATATTTATTCGGAAAATAAGATTGCCAAAATCGTTACTTTCGACCATCGCATTTTTTATGAAAACGACTCATTAGACAAAATGCAACAGCAATTAGACCCGCAAAAATTTTTCAGAGCAAACCGTCAATTTATTATTTCACACAAGGCAATTAAAGATATTACAATGTGGTTTGACAGCAAATTATCAGTGAATCTGTCGGTTGAGATTCCCGAAAAAATCATTGTCAGCCGAATACGAGCCGGCGAGTTTAAGGATTGGTATAGCGGGAAATAAATTCCCCTATTTTCTCTAATTTGTCAATATCCTTGATTGTTGTTGCGAAAATGTTGAAACATAAATTTTTAAATTGATTTTTTATACGACAAAAGTATATTTCTTGTAAAACAGGTAATTCTCATTAAAATTATACATTTGCAGCACAATTTCTAAAACATAACAAAATGCCCGTAATAAGCAGTAAAGAGTTCGCAATCAACCAAAAAAAATATTTCGACATGGCAATGAATACTGACGTCTTTATTGCACAATATTTATAATTCATAAAATCAAAACTAAATGGATTTTAAACAACAAATTCTCCAAGGCATCCCCGCCGAATTGCCGATGTCAAAACCATACGACACTACGGTTAGTCACGCGCCGAAACGCAAAAACATTTTAACCCAAGAAGAAAAAAAATTGGCATTACACAATGCGTTGCGCTATTTTAAACCCGAATGGCACGCCGTTTTAGCGCCTGAATTTGCCAAAGAATTAAAGGATTACGGCAGAATTTATATGTACCGTTTTCGCCCAGATTATAAAATGTACGCGCGCCCCATTGAAGAATATCCGGCGCAAAGCCAACAAGCCGCCGCTATTATGTTGATGATTCAGAACAATTTGGATTACGCAGTAGCGCAACATCCGCACGAGTTGATTACTTACGGCGGAAACGGCGCAGTATTTCAAAACTGGGCGCAATACTTGCTCACCATGCAATATTTGGCAACCATGACCGAAGAACAAACTTTAGTGCTCTACTCAGGACACCCGCTCGGCTTGTTCCCCTCGCACAAAGAAGCGCCACGCGTAGTGGTTACCAACGGAATGGTGATTCCAAACTACTCAAAACCTGATGATTGGGAACGTTTTAACGCGCTGGGCGTATCGCAATACGGACAAATGACTGCCGGTTCTTACATGTATATCGGTCCGCAGGGCATTGTGCATGGCACTACAATTACGGTGTTAAACGCCAGCAGAATGCTGAAGGGTGAAACTGCCGGCAAGTTGTTCATTACAGCAGGTTTAGGCGGCATGTCGGGCGCGCAACCCAAAGCCGGAAATATTGCCGGCGTGGTCTCCATCACCGCTGAGGTGAACCCCGCCGCTACACACAAACGCCATCAACAAGGCTGGGTGGACGAAGTGCATAGCAATCTGGATGAGTTGTTTAAGAAAGCAACTGAAGCGCAAATGCAAAAAATAGCGCGTTCGTTTGCCTACGACGGAAATATTGTGGATTTATGGGAATATTGCGTTAGCCACAACATTCGCGTGGATTTAGGCTCCGACCAAACGTCGCTGCACAACCCTTGGGCAGGTGGTTATTACCCTGTGGGCTACTCGTTTGAAGAGTCGAACAGAATGATGGCGGAAACGCCGGAAAAATTCCACGCTGCTGTGCAGGAATCGCTGCGCCGCCATGTGGCTGCCGTAAATCAACTGGCAACCAAAGGGATGTACTTTTTCGACTATGGCAATGCGTTTTTGTTAGAATCAAGTCGCGCGGGTGCCGACATTCTAAAACCGGATGGTACTTTTAAATATCCCTCTTATGTTCAGGATATTATGGGACCGATGTGTTTCGACTACGGCTTCGGACCCTTTCGCTGGGTGTGCACCTCAGGAAATCCGGAAGATTTGGATGCTACCGACAGAATTGCAATGGAAGTATTGCAAAAAATGAGCGAAAGTTCCCCGCAAGAGATTAGCCAACAGATGCGCGATAACATTACATGGATAAAAGGTGCGAAAGAGAACAGGTTAGTGGTAGGTTCGCAAGCCCGCATCCTGTATGCCGATGCGGAGGGGCGCATTAAGATTGCCGCCGCTTTCAACCAAGCCATTAAGGAGGGACAAATCAGCGCACCCATTGTGCTGGGGCGCGACCACCACGACGTGTCCGGCACAGACTCCCCGTTCAGGGAAACCTCCAATATTTACGACGGTTCTTCTTTTACCGCCGACATGGCAATTCACAATGTGATTGGCGATTCGTTTCGCGGCGCCACGTGGGTCTCTATCCACAACGGCGGCGGTGTGGGCTGGGGCGAAGTGATTAACGGCGGCTTC
>WQSU01000052.1 GCA_009787675.1 Lentimicrobiaceae bacterium | reverse complement strand
TAATATCCCATAGGACAACAGCTTAATGTGTATGCAAACAGTGAGTATCTTTACAGACAGAAAGCAAAAGAGGGCAGAGGAGGAGCCATACAAATAACGCCATGCAAATAACGTCAAAAAAATAAAAAAACAGGGCTGAATATTCAGACAAGTATTGAAAACCAGCGCTATACAAAAACGATAACGATTACAAAAACGCATCTCTGTTTTTTTAAATCCTAACCCCATTTTCAAAGAAGAAAAAGTAAAAGAGAAAAAATTTTACTGACAGAATTGAAAAGGAATTATAAAGAATCAAATTCTGTTTGCGAATCGTTCCAAAGTTGATCATCTTCAGAAAAGCCGTCGTCTAAATCATCTTCATCAAGTTCTTCCAAAAAATCGTTCAAGAAATCGTCTTCGGATTGAATGGGTTTTAAATTTTCACTATCCGCGGGCAATATGCCTTTCGATAAGGTGCAGCGGGGAAAGACCTCCTCTTCTTTAGCCTGTACCGTTTTCAACAATTCTATGTAGAAGACTTTAGGGTTAATAAAATCATACTCGTAGGTAATGTACTGGTGCGGATCAGTAATAAAATCTTTTAAAACAGCATCTTTCATAATAAATTTTGGAATATTTGAAGATGTAGAGAATTCCTCTTCTTCTTCATAGCTTGGCATTTCCGTTTCGCGGTCATCCAGCATGTCAATAAGAGTAACCTCCTGTTTTTTATTCCATTTGGTATCACAAATAGAAAACGCAGCCAATTCGTGTCCCTTAAGCCCAATGGACTCATACAATATTTGATGAAACGATTCAAAATTATCTGAAGATAAGATCTCTATATTGCGTTCAAAATCTTCAACTTCATCGAAAGAAACTTTAAATTTATAATAATACATTTTATAGTGATTAGTGGTTAGTGATTAGTTGTTAGTTGTTAGTGGTTAATGGTTAATTATTAATGGTTAATGGTTAATTATTAATGGTTAGTGGTTAATTATTAATCACTATTCTCCTCCTCCCAAAAAGTAATCTCTGAACATTCTTCCCAATTGTGGGTCAGAGGCGCTCATCATGTCAATTTTTATTTCCATCATGCGGAAAACAGTATTAGCCAATATTTCATCGTTTGTCAGGTCGGCAACATCCCCGAAGTGGAGTAACTTTTGGAATTGTTTAATTAAATCGTTTTGTGTTTCCCGTCCTTTTTTCAAGCAAAAATCAATTTCAGCGCCAGTTTGAGAAGTTAATGTGGTTAAAGTATTTGTAACTTTTATCTGCTCAAACTTGTCGCGGAGTAACATTCGCTGTTCATCGGTGAGCATCTTTTCAATACTGGATAAAAAGGAAAGGCAATAGCTTACATTTTCATTTTGAATTGCAATTGTACGTTCATCACATTTTTCAAACCAATCGAAAGTAACTTTTAATTCCTCCATCATTTTTTCAATGATGGCTAATCCTTTTGCAGTAGCGCTTTCGGTACCCAGCTTTATCAATTCTTCAGCTTGGAAGATAGAATACATGGAGTGGTTATAGTTTCCAACTAAGATATAAGGGATGATGTCGGGGTTGAAAATTTCAATCAATTTGTCATGAATTTGTTCAGCTTTTTCAATATTACCCTCTGCTGCTAATTGAGTTGCAGTGTTGAAATATATTCTCTTAATGGCAGCAAACATTCGTCCCGTTTCTTCCGGATGATACACTCTTTTGTCGTTTAAGCCTCCCCAGAGAAAAGGAGAAGCAGGTTTTTGCGCCCTTCCGGGGTTGTTCACTACATCTACCCGTGCATGGTTCGGAAAATCGTACAACAGTTTGTCGGGTAAAGTAGTTGTATTTACTCTTCCCTCATCTCTGCCTTTTTGTTGAGATTTAATGGGCACTAAACGATATGCCAAACCATCAAGTTGGAAATATTCTTCTAAACCGAAATAGGCTTCCGGACCGGAAGAGATAGAGAAATATAAAGCTCTATCCCAATTGAAGTTTGCTAAAATATCCATCAAAATCAAATTGCTTTTATAGACTCTATTATATTCTTTAGCACTTCTGTTCCAAGTAATTCTGTCAACAATCAAATCGGCGTCTTCAGGGCGAACAGTACCATTTGCCAATACTTTTTCCTTATCAACAGGAATAGAGAAACTTGCGGGAATGGTAATGCCGGATGATGGGTATCCTTGATTTTGAGGAATGAAGAAAGCGTATTGACTTCCGTCCAATTTAGGATTTTTAATCTGCTCCACTACCTCTTTAACATTAATGAATTGGCTTCCAGCAGTATTAAAATAGATACAATCACGTGTTCCGTCTTTATATTGATTCCAAGTCATAGAGATGGGCAACGGGTCGGAGTTGTAGGCTTTGCGTTTCATTTGGTCTATGTACCAACTTCCATGTAAAAGGCTTAGGTTGCACACGCGCACATCGGTTCGGTAGCCTTCCACTTCTTGTGCGTACCACAAGGGGAATGTTTCGTTATCGCCCATGGTAAAGAAAACACTGTTAGGCTCGCAAGAGTCTAAGTAGTTCTTTGCGAAGGCTAATGCTGTATATCGGTTTGAGCGGTCGTGGTCGTCCCAGTTTTCTTTTGCCATGATGCCGGGCACTAATCCAATGCAAATTAAAGTTAATAAAACAGCAGCGGCTATTTTACCTTTCTCGTTTTTCCATTTTTCCAGCAAAGCAATTAAGGCAAACATTCCAAAGCCTATCCAAATACTGAATGCGTAGAAAGAAGCGGCATAAGCGTAATCCCTTTCACGCGGTTGGAATGGGGTATTATTCAAATAGAATGCAATTGCCCAGCCGGTCATTAAAAACAACATAAACACTACAAACGAGTTTCTCAAATCTTTTCTTGAATAATAGATCAAACCGATAATTCCCAAAAGAAGCGGAAGAAGATAGTAAGCGTTATATCCTTTTTTTGCCATCGTGTTTGGCATTTCATCAAGTTTACCTACTAATTTATTGTCAATAAACGAAATGCCCGATATCCAGTTTCCGTTTTGGTAATCTCCAAAACTTTGAATTTCATTTTGTCTGCCCGCAAAATTCCACATAAAATAGCGCCAATACATGAAATTCAACTGAAAAGAATGTAAAAACGCTTTGTTCTGTTCCGGAGTTGGCAAGTTCCCTCTTTCTAAACTTCTAATATTATCTCTATCTGAAGCAGAGCCTGAATTATACACTTGAGTTTTCAACCAAGAGATATAATTGTCGATGGTCTTAGGATCGGGGCTCCACATTCTGGGGAAAAACATTTGGTCGCGCTTGTCGTAATTGGCTATGGTTTCTTTCTTGTAGTCTGCAATAATATATTTACCAACTTTATCATCACGTACATAAACGGGGTTTCCATCTTTGTATCTTTGGCGGGCATCTAAGCGCGAATTGTAGGATTGTCCATAAATAAGCGGTTTAGAGCCATATTGTTCTCTATTCAAATAAGATAAAAGAGAAACAGCATCTTGCGGACTGTTTTCGTCAATGGTAGGATTTGCATTAGAACGAATAACGAGTGTGATAAAAGTGGAATATCCAATTAACAGAAAGAACAAAGAATAGGCACAAATTTTAAGCAACTGTTTTTTCTTTTTGTATCCGTAATGAATGGCATAGCCGATGGCGAAAAAAACAATTAAGAAATAGATGATAGTTCCCACATTGAATGGTAATCCGATCGTATTTTTGCAGAAGATTTCAAATTTTCCTGCCCAACTTACAATTCCGGGTATTATACCCCAAAGAATCAAACCCATAACTGCTACAGAGATAACGAGAGAACCCAAAACCCCCCATTCGACTTTAGAACGGATGGCGCCGTTTTTAACTGAAATGAAAATGAGTGGGGCAACGATAAGAAGCCAGATGGCTAACATCCAACCAGTACTGTATAAAATTGAGATACCAAATGCAATAAATGCAAGCGCTATAATAGCTCCTTTGTAAGTAGCTTTTTTCGATAGTTTAAAATAAATAATTAATCCTAATGCAGGGATGGTAAGCAAGTTCAACAAGTGAACGCCAATAGAAAGCCCCACTAAATAAAAGATGAGTACTAACCAGCGTTGGGGATTGGTGTTTGATTTAGGGCTATCGTACTCCTCGTCCCATTTTAAAATACACCAAAATACGAGTGCAGTAAAAAATGAAGACATGGCATACACCTCACCTTCTACCGCAGAGAACCAGTAAGTATCAGTAAATGTATAGGTTAATGCACCAATAATTCCGGCAGCAAAAATAGCGACTGTTCTTAGTGTGGTAAAGCCGCCTAAATTGGCTACCAACTTTTTTCCAAGCAGGGTAATCGTCCAAAAGAGGAACATAATACCGAATCCGCTACACAGCGCCGACACTACGTTCACCCAAAAGCCCACCATAGCGGGGTCATTTCCGGCAAACAGGCTGAAAACGCAGGCAATAATTTGGAAGGTGGGTGCACCGGGTGGGTGTCCTATCAGCATTTTGTGCGCAGTGGCAATATACTCACCACAGTCCCACCACGATAGCGTAGGCTCGGCGGTTACAATATATACGGCTGAAGCAACAATGCCTAATAACCAGCCTAAACTGTTGTTAATAATTCGGTAGATTTTATTCATAGTTTTTTATATTAAATATTATATATCGTAATTTCGTAGAAAATGTTGCATCTATGTGAAAAAAAAGTAGGGGTGTTGCGCGCACAACACCCCTACTTTTTTCATATAAAAAACATCGTATTAAAAACGGAAATGGGAGAACGCCTTGTTGGCTTCTGCCATTCTGTGAATGTCTTCTTTACGTTTAAATGCGGCGCCCTCTTCCTTGTAGGCTGCCATGATCTCGGCGGCAAGTTTTGCTGCCATGGTTTTTTCATGACGTTTGCGGGCGTACAGGATCATGTTTTTAATCCCTAACGATTCTTTTCTTTCTGGACGAAGTTCTGTAGGAATTTGGAAAGTAGCTCCTCCAATTCTTCTACTCTTTACTTCCAAAGCAGGCGTAATATTTGCAAGTGCTTTTTTCCATACATCAATTGGGTTCTCTTTTAATTTGGTTTCAATGAGTTCCATTGATTCATAAAAGATTTCGAATGCAGTTGATTTTTTACCTTGAAGCATTAAGTTGTTTACAAATTTTGTAACTAACACATCGTTAAACTTCGGGTCGGGAAGGGTAATCCGTTTTTTTGGTTTTGATTTTCTCATTGGGTTTCTTCAATATTTAAAAGGTTAATATTTACTCTTAGTCTCACCCATTTTGGTGGCTAAGTAACTTTAGTTTAGTGCCGTAGGTTAAAACCAACGGTAACAAAAATTATGCTTTTTTCTTTGGTCGTTTCGTGCCATATTTGCTTCTGCCTTGTAGGCGTCCGTTTACGCCGGCAGAGTCTAAAGCGCCACGTACAATGTGATAACGTACGCCCGGAAGGTCTTTCACACGACCGCCTCTTACTAACACAATGCTGTGTTCTTGCAAATTATGACCTTCACCGGGGATATAAGCGTTCACTTCTTTTCCGTTGGTCATACGAACTCTTGCTACTTTACGCATGGCTGAATTAGGTTTTTTAGGAGTGGTGGTATAAACTCTTAAACAAACGCCACGACGTTGCGGGCAAGCGTCTAATGCTCTTGATTTACTTTTTGAGGTTAACTGTTTTCTTCCTTTTCTAACTAATTGTTGAATTGTTGGCATTATGTTATTTTTTAATTTTGATAAACTTACAATAAAAAAACCCTCTATTTTTTGGGGCTGCAAAAATATAAAAATTTTAATATGAAAATTTGTAACCTTTTTTTTTACATAGCACCCTTTAGCCTGCATTTTTATTACTGATAATGAAATTGATAAAAGGGAAATAATAAAGGAGCATTTTACGTTACCAATTATCAATAATTATTAAAAATGACTTTTCTTCATT
Source organism: Lentimicrobiaceae bacterium (assembly GCA_009787675.1). Lineage (GTDB taxonomy): Bacteria > Bacteroidota > Bacteroidia > Bacteroidales > WCHB1-69 > WRNX01. Next base: position 5,369 of record WQSU01000052.1, on the reverse strand, counting down.
CTGAAATTTGATCAGCTAATAACAAAACTCTTATGGAAACTAACCCCCAACTCGAGCTCGCCAACAACATCATCAAATACACAAGAACCCACCTCTTTTTAAAAAGCCAACCCAAATCAGGGAATAAAACGGTTGAAAACAGCATATAAATCAAGAACTCTAAATGAACGGAAGATACATTTTTACTTCCTCCACTAATCTCTCCGCTTCCCCCTCACTTCCCGCTTCCGCATAAATGCGAATAATAGGCTCAGTGTTGGAGGGACGCAGATGCACCCAACCCTCCGCAAAATCAATCTTCACCCCATCAATAGTATTGGGGTTATAAGAGGCAAATTTTTGCGCTACTCTTTGCAAAATCTCCTGAACATTAGTATCTTTTGTAAGTTGAATTTTGTTTTTTGAAATCACATACTGAGGATATAAGGCTTTGATTTCGGAGCATTTTAATTTTGTTTTAGCCATAAAAGTTAAAAACAGGGCAATGCCCACCAGCGCATCGCGCCCATAGTGCAGCTCCGGCAAGATAATGCCGCCGTTGCCCTCTCCGCCAATCACGGCATGAGTTTCTTTCATTTTTTCCACCACATTCACTTCGCCTACGGCAGCAGCGGAATAACTAACGCCGTGCTTTTCACTTACATCGCGCAACGCTCTGGAAGAAGACAAGTTGGAAACAGTATTCCCTTTCTTGTGTTGCAGCACATAATCGGCAACGGCAACCAGCGTATATTCTTCTCCGAACATTTCGCCGTTTTCCATCACAATTGCCAATCTGTCCACATCGGGGTCAACTACAAAGCCTACGTTGAATTTAGGGGTGAGAGATGAGAGGTGAGAGGTGAGGGGTGAGAGATGAGAGGTGAGGGGGGGGGTAGCTTTCATTACGGATGAGATCTCTTGCAGGTGTTCGGGCAATGGCTCTGGATTGTGTGGAAAAAAGCCGGTGGGCTCGCCAAACAACGCTATGTGCATTCTCACGCCCAACTTATCCAACAACAATGGAATGGCTATGCCGCCGGTGGAGTTCACCGCATCAAAAACAACAGAAAATTCCGCTTTCCTTATCGCATCCACATCCACCAACGCCAACTTCAATATTTCATTTACATGATCTTCTATTGCGTTTTCATATTTTACATAATTGCCCAATTGTTCCACCTCAACAAAGCTAAATTCTTCTTTTTCTGCAATTTCCAACAACCTTTGTCCTTCAGCCGCAGAAATAAACTCCCCTTTTTCATTCAACAACTTCAACGCATTCCACTCCATAGGATTGTGGCTGGCGGTGAGAATAATCCCACCATCTGCACCATGTTTCACCACCGCCATCTCCACCGTTGGCGTAGTAGAGAGTCCCACATCAATCACGTGTACCCCCATACTTTGCAACGTGGCACAAACCAACCGGTTCAAAATATCACCGGAAACACGAGCATCGCGACCAATTACAATTGAGAGGTGAGGACTGAGAGGTGAGAGGTGTGTGGTGGTTTTCGTGTTTTCGTACTTTCTGCTTTCAGCCAATAACTGTACAAACGCAGAACTAAATTTCACCACATCAATGGGTGTAAGGTTTTCGCCGGCGCAACCGCCAATGGTACCACGAATACCGGAAATAGATTTGATAAGGGGCATACTGTTTTTTTTAAATTTTTGAATCTGTAAATAAATACTTCATTCACTAACGTGATATTTTCTAATAATGATTTTGATGTCATTATTTCTTTTTTTATTTTTCCATTCTTGTATGGCTTTCCATTCTTTTTCATTAAAATTAAATCTTTGAGCATCAACATAAGAGGAGCTTGACTTTTCTCAAAATCTTAGGCTTTTCTAATATTTTTTCTTTTCTCAAAGTATGTAAAAAAAGATGTTTATCCTCTTGAGGACGCAAAATTATTTTATTTAATTCTGTAGATGATTGATTTGTATCTTCCATAATTCATTAATTAGCCGCAAAAATAATATAAAACTATTTGCAACAGAAGTGAAAGAAGACACCAAATTGCCGTTGGCTTTAGCCAATAAACAAAGAATGATAATAATAGATTGCCGTTGCCTTTAGCCAACGGCAATGGGTAATGAAATTAGCATATAGTTTTTCTATATTCCCCACTCACAATTCGTTGCAGCCAAAGCTCATTTGCCAAATACCAATCCACGGTTTTGTCAAATCCTTCCGTAAATTTTATTTTAGGTTCCCAGCCAAGTTCGGTTTTCAGTTTGGTGGCGTCAATGGCGTAGCGCAAGTCGTGCCCCGCGCGGTCGGTAACGTATGTGATGAGTTCTAAGGATTCTCCTGCTGCACGCCCCAACTTGTTATCCATGATCTCTATGAGTTTTTTAATCAAGTCAATATTTTTCCATTCGTTATTGCCGCCGATGTTGTAGGTCTCGCCGGTTTTTCCTTGATGAAAAATAAGGTCAATGGCAGCGGCATGGTCTTCCACATAAAGCCAATCGCGCACGTTAACTCCTTGTCCATAAACAGGAAGCGCTATTTTGTTTTTAATATTGTGAATGAAAAGCGGAATGAGTTTTTCGGGAAATTGGTTTGGACCATAATTATTTGAACAGTTAGAAATTATGGTAGGAATTTTGAAAGTATCGTGATACGCACGCACAAAGTGGTCGGAAGAGGCTTTGGCAGCAGAATAGGGACTGTGCGGATCGTAAGGCGTTGTTTCTTGAAATGCGCCGGTTTCCCCAAGAGAACCATACACTTCATCTGTAGAAATATGGTAAAAACGTTTACCATCAGGCTCTTTCCAGATGGCGCGCGCCGCATTGAGCAGATTCACTGTGCCCACCACGTTGGTGTAGATAAACTCCATTGGATTTTCAATTGAACGATCAACGTGCGACTCTGCCGCCAAGTGAATCACTCCATCGAATTGATGTTCTTTGAAAAGCGCCAACATCTTTTCTCCCTCCACAATATCGGCTTTAATAAAATGATAATTAGGCTTATTTTCAATATCTTGTAGGTTTTCTAAATTTCCGGCGTAGGTTAATTTATCTAAATTATAGATTTCATAATGTGGATATTTGTTTACAAACAAACGAATGACATGTGATCCAATAAATCCGGCGCCGCCGGTGATGAGGATTTTTTTCATAGCGATTAATGATTAGTGGTTAGTGATTAATGAGAATGGTTTTATATGGCAACTTCGGCTTTGATATGCGGGTCTGGGGTATAATTTTCCAGCGTAAAGTCTTCAAACTGAAAGTCAAAAATAGAATTCACCGTTCTGTTTATTTTCATGGTGGGTAATGTTTTTGGGGTACGCGAGAGCTGCAAAACAGCCTGTTCAATATGGTTGGAATAGAGGTGTGCATCACCGAAAGTGTGGATAAAGTAGCGCGGTTTCAGGTTGCAAACATGAGCTATCATCATGAGTAGCAGCGCGTAGGAAGCGATATTGAACGGCACGCCGAGAAATACATCAGCGCTACGTTGGTAGAGTTGGCATGAAATTTCGCCATTGTTCACATAAAATTGAAAAAGCACGTGGCAAGGGGGCAGTTTCATTTTGTCCACATCACCCACATTCCAAGCGTTTACAATCAGCCGGCGCGAGTCGGGATTATTTTGAATCATCGCTATCAATTCCGAAATTTGATCTATAGTTTTGCCATCGGAGGTTTGCCACGAGCGCCACTGTTTGCCGTACACGGGACCTAAATCTCCGTTTTCATCCGCCCACTCATCCCAAATGGTTACATTATTGTCGTGCAGATATTTAACATTTGTTTCACCTTTTAAAAACCACAGCAATTCGTAAATAATGGAGCGCAGGTGCAGTTTTTTTGTAGTTAAAACAGGGAATCCCTCATGCAAATCAAATCGCATTTGATAGCCGAACACGCTTTTTGTGCCGGTGCCGGTTCGGTCATCTTTAAATGTGCCATTGTCAATTATATGTTGCAGAAGGTCAAGATATTGTTTCATAACAGAGCCCAATTTTAGGGGAGCGCAAATATAGCATTTTGCTATACATTTAAGGATTTAAAAAATAAAAGATTTAAAGAGAAAACAAAAAAAATCAAAAAAAAGTTGTGTTGTATTCATAAAATTATATTTTTGCCGCCCGAAACGCGAGGGAGTTTAGCTCAGCTGGTTCAGAGCATCTGCCTTACAAGCAGAGGGTCGGCGGTTCGAATCCGTCAACTCCCACACACAAAAAAGAACGCTTACAGTAAAATGTAGGCGTTTTTTGTTTTGTGTATCAGCTAATTAATGGGTTGAAAGAGGAAACTAACGCTTACAGAAATAACTGTGATGTTCTTTCTTTATTTATGTTGAATTTTGATGGTTTTATCGGAATCTCCATAGGAGAAAAATTTTGGGATTTTGAGAAGAACAAACCGAAACGAAATTGCCCTAACAAATGGGGTGCAGCATAATCCATAATTCCGTCACAGAAAATATTTTATCTTTGCCGCCAAGTGTGCAACACTTTAAATTCATAAATTATGACTTATGTAACAGTTCACATAACAGACACAGCGCAATTAGGAGATATTATTGCTTTTGCGAAAAGAAAGAATATGAAATTTGAAATTTCAGATAGTAAACCAGAAAATTATGAGTCCAACATTCAAGAGCGAGAAAGGCTATAGATTTCACATTTGGTCTAATGAAGAAAGTAGAGTGCACGTTCACGTTAGCAAAGATGATAACACCGCAAAGATATGGCTTGAGCCAAGTGTAGAGATTGCAGAAAGTAAAGGATTTTCAGAAAAAGAATTGAATAAAATAATTAAAATAGTAAGTGAAAATGAAAACGAATTTAAAACAAAATTCAGAGAACACATCGGTTAGTGTGCGTTCTATTATGCCTGATGGTATATTTATTTCGGTAGGTGGAAGCGATTACTATCTTTCTTATGACAGATTGCCGTGGTTTAGAAATGCTACAGTATCGGATATTTTTGATGTAAAGATGTGCTGCGGGCAAGCGGGGATAAGATGGGAAGCCCTTGATGTAGATTTGGAAATAGAGAGTTTAAAATATCCCGAAAGATACCCGCTTACAATGAAACGATACGCAGGCGAAGTTTTATAAAAATTTCCGTTCTTAAATAGACATTTTTCTAATCTAGTTCAGCTGGTTCAGAGCATCTGCTTTACATGCAGAGGGTCGGCGGTTCGAATCCGTCAACTCCCACACACAAAATCAGGCACTTACAAATTAGAATGTAGGCGCTTTTTTTGCCCTGAAAACAAACTGAAAACAGGAATAACGCTAACCACTTTTTTCCTTATTTCCTGACTTCGACAATGCGTCACCCTAAACCAGGTCAAGTTCATTAGAATCGCAAATTTGAGGTCAAGGTTGCTGTTTTAAAAAAATTTCCAA
>WQSU01000051.1 GCA_009787675.1 Lentimicrobiaceae bacterium | reverse complement strand
AATAGGCGGCTACCAGTATGCAATAGATGGCGGAACTTTCCAGACAGGCACAACATTTGATAATGTAGCTGACGGTTCACATACCTTAACCGTTAAAAACACCACTACAGGATGTACAACCACAAGCAGTTCATTTAATACAAACTGCACTTGTGATGTGCCCCCAACACTCACATTGGCAACCAACGACACGACTGTTTGCGGCGCTAATGTGATAGTGATAGCTGGCAACTCCTTTGGCGGTTCAGCAACCGCAATAGCCTCCATCACGGCAAGCGGAACTGCCGGTGGATCGGTAACGCAAAGCACCTCTGGAAATAACTTTACCATAACCTATACCCCTGATCCATCCGATTTAGGTAAAACAATTACCCTCTTGGTAAAAACAAACAATCCTGACGGAGCGCCCTGTACTGCTGCTGAACAAACGTTAGAGATTACAATTAATCCGCTACCGGTGATTAGCCTTACGGCAAACCCAACAACCGCTTGCACTGGTGAGGATATTACATTGGCTACCGAAACAGGCATGAGTAAGTATGTATGGGATTTCGGAGGTGGAACAAAGGTTGACTCAACAGGTGCTACCGTAATATTGAGTTGGGATACCGATGGTGAAAAAACCGTTACGGTAAACTACACTAACAATAACGGCTGTTCTGCAACTGCACCAAAAAGTATTAAAGTAACTATAACTGAAAGGTGGACATCTTCTGATATTACCACAACCGACAAAACAATCTGTCCTCGTACTTCTACAACACTTACTGCCTCTTCAAGCACGGTAACTAATCCTACATTCTATTGGTACAAATCACAAAACTCAACCACAATATTAAATATAGGAGAAACTTATGATACTGGCATTCTTACATCAGATACAGCATTCTATGTGAGTGTATCGGGAAGCAGTTATTGCGAAAATGCTACCGGAGATCGCAAAAAAGTTAGCGTAGCCATCATTTCCGTACCAGCTCCATCTGTTGCTATAACTGTGCTTCCGTCAACAATAGTTTGTGTAGGTACAAGTGTAACATTCAGCAGTACAATTACCAACGAAGGCATTAACACTACCTATCAATGGACATTAAATGGCGCCCCCATTTTAGGTGCCACAAACGATGAATACACCTATATTCCTGAGTATGGGGATATTATTAGATGTACGATAACTACTGTTCCCGCTGTATGCACAACTCCATTTTCTATTACCTCCAATGGAATTATTATGAGAGTTATTGGTTATCCTGAAGCACCTAAACTTATAATTGATACCCTTAATGCATTTATAGGGATGCCTATAGATTTAAGTTTAGCTGTAGATATAATTTCGGGGATATCCTACAACTATTATCAAAATCCCGATGGTACCGGCAACATAACCGGAAGTGTTGTGATTTTTGAACCTCCAAAATATGACTATTATGTAGCTGCACGCAATGACGATTGTGAAGGTCCAATCAGCCAAATTATGCTTAGAGACGAATGCCCAAAAAGTGTTAAAGATGAAGAAGGTAATGTTTACAAAGTTGCCTCGCTTGCAGGTTTATGCTGGACGGAAAACTTGAAGACGACTATTTATCCAGATACAAAAGACAAGATCCCATTTGCTAAACCATATACATGCTATGGATGTCCTTCTCAACTTGATACCACCTTCGGATTGTTATATACATGGTACTCAGCTATGAAAATAGAGGCGCCAGTAAAATCCTCAAAAGCAACTGTGCAGGGAATCTGCCCTAAAGGATACCATATCCCGTCAAAAGAAGAATGGAATATCTTGAATACATTTACTACTGAACAATTAAAAGGCACGTTATTCTGGATTGATCCATTAGGTCCTGGAATTAATGAGCTTGAGTTTAACGCTTTACCTGCAGGTTGGTACAACAGCCGTACTGACCGATTTGAAGATCTTTACGGATTTGCAGGTTGGTGGGCATGCGATTTTGACTTATCTCATATTAACCCATACCAAAATGCTGGCGGCTACGATTTTGAAGATGAAGCCTCGTTAAACTTATTACAAATCAGTCCGTTCCTCTTCTCTATTCAGTATCATTGCGACAATATTTTACATGCTACAAAAAATTGCTTTGATGCTTTGAGTGTAAGATGTGTGATGAACAAATAGTAGATAACTGAAAAATTTGCACAAAAAATGTGCTTATATATAAAAAATGTTATTTTTGCCGCCATTTTGTAAATCTATGGCTAAGAAAGACATTCCAACCGAAATTTTAGAAGCTGCTAAAGAACTTTTTTTTAAGCATGGCTTCAAACGTATTAGCATTGAAGATATTTGTAATAAGGCTGAAGTGAGTCGCCGCACTTTTTATGTGTATTACGAAAACAAAACTGATCTGCTGATTCAATTATTAGAAAATATTCGTGATGAGAACTTGAGTGAGATTTTTGCCATAAACAACAGCAATTTGCCGTTTCCGGAAAAGTTGATGCAAATCACAAATTATAATATTGCCCAATTGGAAAAGGTAACACCTGAGTTTTTGGCAGATATTAATGACCCCGCTTGCGTGGAAGTTAGAGAACATTATGAAAGTAAAAAAGATCACGCCGACGACTGGATGCAAAACTTTTTTGCCGAAGCACAAAAACGCGGCGAAATTCGCCCCGACTTGGATATTATTTTTCTGCAACGACTTCTAAATTACGTCATTGCATCACATAAAAATGAAGAAATTAAAAAATTCTACCCCAACCCCGCCATCCTGATGAGAAAAATTGCAGACATGTTTTTCTACGGAATATTGGGAAAAGAAAGTATGAATTAGGAATTAGGAATCATGTTTCACCTCAAAAACTTCCAAGTCAGTCACTCCCAAAGTACCATGAAAGTGGGTACTGATGCTGTGTTGTTGGGGGCGTGGATGCCGCTTACTGAAAACTGCGGAAGCATCTTGGAAATTGGGGCAGGCTGTGGTATCATCTCGTTGATGCTGGCGCAAAGAACAAAAGCGATGATTACCGGTATTGACATTGACGAAAAATCGGTACAGGAAGCACAAAAAAATGCAGAAAACTTGCCTTGTAAAGAAAAAGTGCAGTTTTTACAGGAAAGTGTGCAAGATTTCACACAAAAAGCAACTCAAAAATTTGATGTCATTGTAAGCAACCCTCCTTTTTTTGAAAACAGCTTAAAATCGCCAAAAACAAACAAAAATATCTCAAAACACACCGACACACTCCCTTTTGAAACTCTTATTCACAGCATCAACATTCTCCTTTCGGAAACAGGAAGAGCCGGACTAATCCTCCCCTTAGTAGCTGCAGAAAAATTTGAAATATCGGCAATAAAAAACCGTTTATATGCCACAAAAAAAACCTGCATCTACCCTACTCCAAACAAAAAACCTAACAGGATCCTGATGTTGTTTGAAAGAACACAAAAACCTTGTGAAGAAAACAATCTAATTCTCAGAGAAAAAGGATACACTGTAGAATATCATGACCTTGTAAAAGACTACTTACTCATAGACCACCTCCTAAAATGAAAAAAACCACCTACACGCTTTCTATTACACTTCTCTTATCAATCCCCTTCATGCTATGCCTCAGCTGCACCCCCACCCTAAGTAGCGGCAGTTTGGTTTTTGTAGCGTCCGATAATTCCGATTTTGAAAAATCTATTGCTGCTGTTACTCAATCCAATGATAAAACATTGAACTTTACGCATGTAGCCTTGCTCAATATAACCGATACAGGCGTTTTTGTGATAGAAGCAGTTCCCGAAAAAGGGGTGGTTTATTCTAATTTCCAAGATTTTAAAGCCGAAAATAAAAACATATTTATTGCTTCATTAAAACCCGAGTATCAAAAATATGCGAAAGATGCTCTTCATCAAGCCTGTTCGCACCTCGGTAAAGGGTACGATTACGCTTTCGACTTTGGAAACAACCTCTACTATTGCAGCGAGTTAGTTTATGATGCCTACACCTACGCAAGCGACAACCCCAACTTCTTTGAAACACCTCTCATGACTTTTAAAGATGAAGCAACCGGTGAAACTTTACCCTACTGGATAGAATATTTTGAAAAATTAAACATCCCCATTCCTGAGGGAAAATCCGGAATAAATCCCAATGGCTTGAGCCGCTCGGAAAAAATAGAAATAATTAACAATTTATAATTAACAATTACACCTTTACACCTATAAACCTATACACCTTTACACCTATACACCTATAAACCTATAAACCTTTACACCTATAAACCTATAAACCTTTACACCTATAAACCTATAAACCTTTACACCTATACACCTATAAACCTATAAACCTTTACACCTATAAACTTTACACCTATAAACTTTACATATGAAAAAAATCCCCCTCCTCCTTCTCTCCCTCCTTTCCCTCACCCTTTTTGCGCAACCCAAGACCGACTCGTTGCGCATTACTTTGGCGAAAGCTATTGAGATTGCGCTAAATGAAAATCCCAGCATGCGCATTGCCGATAGAACTATTGAAACCAAAAAATATTACAAAAAAGAACAGATCGTTTCGCTATTTCCAAGTGTAGCCGCAGGAGCATCGTATCAACGGACATTGCAAAAACAAAAAATGGTAATGGATATGTCCAAAATGACCTCCAGCATTACAGATCTTCTTAACCCCATAGTAAATGCACTAATAGATAATAATATATATCCAGTATTTCCAGAACCAGAAGAAGGCGATGGAGCTATGGAAATAGGATCATACAATAATATGGTACTTTCTGCCAATTTTACGCTTCCCATTATTATGCCGGCGCTGTGGAACAGTCTGAAACTAAACTCTATGGATATTGAGTTGGCGGTAGAACAATCCAGAGCATCAAAAATGACATTGATTAACAATGTTAAAAAAGCCTATTATCAAATACTTCTGTTACAGGAAACGTATAATGTTTTGATGGGTAATTATAAACGTGCAGAACAAAATGCAAAACTTGCTGGCGATAAATATAATCAGGGATTAGTTTCAGAATTTGAAAAATTGCGCGCAGAATTGCAGGTGGACAATCTTAAACCCAATATCACTCAAATACTTAATTTTTTGGAATTGAGCAAAAAAGCGCTTAAAATCCAAATGGGTGTGGATATTAACGAATACATGGTTTTTGATGGCGAATTAAAAGATTTTGAAGCTGAAATGGAAGCCGCTAAAGTTCCTTCTCAGAGTTCTTTGTCTTTAGATGGCAATACGGATTTGAAACAGTTGGATATGGCTATTCAACAGTTGGAGCGCTCCAAAAAAATCGTCCTTTCCGGCGCCTGCCCCTCATTGGTGTTCACAGGTAGTTTTCAATACATGACCATGGGCGACGACATCCCTTTTAATGATTTCAAATGGTTTCCCACTTCATACATTGCGCTTGGCTTACAAGTACCAATAACATCTTGGGCATCAACAACCTATAAAACTAAACAGATAAAGAACAACATCCTGAACATGAACGACACGCGCTTGAATGTGGAACGCGCCCTTTGGCTCTCTGTTGCTTCACATCTGGGCAATATTGACAAAGCGATCGCCGATTTTGAATCCAGCAGTGCAAGCGTGAAAATAGCTACCCGCGCCTGTAACATCGCCCGAAAACAGTACGAAGTAGGCTTGGCAACATGGCTTCAACTCTACGACGTTGAACTGGCGCTTCTCAACACACAACAAATGTATTATCAGTCAATTCATGATTATCTTGTGGCACAGGCGGAACTGGAACATCTGCTGGGGAAGGAGAATTAAGAATTAGGAATTAGGAATTAGGAATTAAGAATTAGGAATTATGAAAAAAATCCACAATGCTTACGCTGATGTTGCCGAGTATCACTGCTTTGGGTGTTCGCCAATGAATCCGATTGGGTTGAAGCTCAATTTTTGGGAAGACGGGGATTGGGTATATGCCAAATGGACGCCTGAGAAATGGTATGAGGGTTATCTTAATATGTTGCACGGAGGTATCCAAGCCACACTGTTAGACGAGATTGCCGATTGGGTGCTCATCGTGAAGTTAGGCACCAGCGGCGTTACCAAAAATCTGAATATCAGCTACATAAAACCCGTATTTGTGAATCAGGGCGAAATTACCATCCGCGCCAAACTACTAAACCACAGCGGAAATTCCGCCTTCACTTACGCTGAACTGATGGACAAAGAAGGCGCCATACGCTCTCATGCTGAAATTGAATACTTCGTTTTCCCCCAAGAAGTTGCCAAAAGGAAATACAACTTCCCCGAATACGAAGCCTTCTTCGTTAATTAATAATTAACAATGAATAATTAAGAAAATTCTACCCCAATTAACCACTAACCACTAATCATTAATCATTAACCACTAACCACTAATCACTAACCACTATTATGATTTCCTACCGAAAAGAACTCCACTTCAACCTTCCCACGCGTCGTGGTTTGAAGAACATTACACACGAGGTGCAACAAGCCATCACCGAAAGCGGCATCAAAGAGGGCTTGGTGTTGGTGAATGCCATGCACATTACCGCCAGCGTTTTTATTAACGATGATGAATCGGGATTGCACCACGATTACGAAGTATGGTTGGAAAAATTAGCTCCCGAAAAACCATACAATCAATACCAACACAACGGTTTTGAAGACAATGCCGATGCCCACCTCAAACGCACCGTCATGGGACGCGAAGTTGTTTGCGCCATCACCAATGGCAAACTCGACTTTGGTACATGGGAGCAAATCTTCTACTTCGAATTTGATGGAAAACGAAACAAACGAGCGCTCATCAAAGTGATTGGCGAGTAAATTAGGAATTACGAATTAGGAATTACGAATTACGAATTAGAAATTAAGAGAACATACACCATTACACCTTTACACCATTAAACCATTACACCTTTACACCTTTACACCATTACACCTTTACACCTTTACACCCTTACACCTTTACACCTTTACACCCTTACACCATTACACCTTTACACCTTTACACCTTTACACCATTACACCCTTACACCTTTACACCTTTACACCCTTACACCCTTACACCTTTAAACCAACAAACCCTATGAAAAAGACCCCATTACTGCTCTTAATCGCAACATTATTTCTTGCGTGTGGGCAAAAGAAAACAGAGGATATTAATTTACAACAAGCTGCGCAAGATGAAGTGCTTGCAATTAAAGTAGCGGAAGTGCACGAACAAGAAGTGGCGCAAATTTTTGAATACACTGCGGTGGTGCGCGCTGAGGCGATAAACAACATTGCACCAACCATTCCCGGAAGAATTGACCAAATCTTTGTAGAAGTTGGCGATTTTGTAACTGTTGGGCAAAAATTGGTGCAAATGGATGCCACGCAACTCAGACAGATTAAAAGTCAATTGGATAACCTGAAAGAAAACTTTAACCGCCTGGACGAACTCTACAAAGTGGGCGGCGTTTCAAAAGCAGATTGGGATGCGTTGAAAACTCAATTGGATGTAACGCAAAATAGTTACAACAATCTATCTGAAAACACGCAATTGGTAAGCCCAATCAATGGCGTAGTAACGATGCGCAATTATGATGGCGGAGACATTTACGCAGGTAATCCCATTTTGCAAATCCAACAAATTAAGCCAGTTAAACTGTTGATTAATGTTTCGGAAAGTCAATACAACGACTTTAGACAAGGAATGGAAGCACAAATTAAAGTTGACATTTTAGGAGACGCTTCCATTAAGGGGCGTGTGAGTTTGATCTATCCCACCTTTGATGCGCGCACGCACACATTTCCTGTGGAGATTGCCATTCCGAACGAGCACATTAAGGTGCGTCCGGGCATGTACGCCCGCGCCATCTTTAACTTGGGCAACAGAAACAACGTTGTGGTGCCCGACAATGCCATTGTGAAACAACCCGGCAGCGGCGACCGATACATATATGTGCTTAATGAGGATAATACTGTTTCTTACATAAAAATTGAGCTCGGTAGAAGATTAGACGCAAACTACGAAATCATCTCAGGAGTTAAAGACGGCGATAAGGTGGCAATTACTTCGCTGACGAAACTAAAAGATGGAATGAGGGTGGAGGTGATGGAATAGGGAATGTAATACAATTTACTTATCTCTTTCTAATTTTTGCCTTTCCCCAAAACCTTAATAGCAATATCTCAGCAAGAAAACACCCTAAGGCAAGCATAATAAAATAGCGCCAAAGCGATTTTCCGCTCAAATTATCTGAAATAGATTGGGTTAGGTTTTTGGCATGCGCAGGAAGCAGCGTCACACGATTTTCAGATTGATCTGCTGTTTTATCCAATTCTTTTTCCGTGTAGTAATCTAAATTCGATTCATCTCTTTGATAATTAAAGGCTAAAGTGGCGTAATGAGTACCGCTTTTCAGGACGTCATAAAAACCCGACAGCTGAATTTGGGTATGCAAAAACAACTGCGTCTCGTTGCCCATGTTACGTTGTTCGGGAATCAATTCTGCATTGCCGGCTTTCTGTTTCAGAATGAAAATATCCTCTGTGCCCAGCGCCCGTTGCGGAATAATAACTGTTTCATTGTTTCCAATGAGGTTGCTCAGTGCGCCTTTCAACTGCCCCATTAAACCCAAATTGTGTAAAGGAATGAAAAAAATGGCATTTTTGTGTGCATTTCCGTAGAAATCGTTCAAGGCAACGGCAGATAAAATAACGCGACCTTTTCCAAAACTATAGGCGGTAAGGAAAGGGGCATTGTTTTCCAAACGCATAATATCCTCCGCAGGGACATTCTTATTTTCAAATGTATAGTAATGAGAAACAGTAGGCATCTCCCATTGTTCCGAACCACTTTTTTGTAATGCCCCTTTAAAATAAATACTCTCTTTGCTAATGCTTCCTACTTTCAACTCGTTAGTTTGTAGTTCTTGATAATTAGGAATATTCAGCCTGTTAAAGAAAGCATTCCATTGCAACGCTTCCATTTTCTCTGCGGGGAAAATGGTCAAAGTCCCACCGTTTTGCACATATTTTTCTAATTCTGCAGCCAAACCCGTTGAAATAGTTTCTATCTGGTCTAAAACAATGAGTTGTGCCGAAGCAAATGCGCTATAGTTTATTTGATTCACGTTCATTGCATTATAAGAAAACAAAGAATCTGCGCCGTAAAGCGCTTGCAGATACCTGTTTTGCATTTTATCCTGAATAGCGATAATAGAAGCGCTCGGCGCTACATCATACACAAAATAATAACGGTCATCGAACGTAATGGGCGTGTCATAAATTTCCAACATACCTGCCTGTATGCCTGCGTGTTGAATGGTGTAGTTGAGCGTGATATCGGTATAGCTATTCGGCTTAATATCCACAGCGCCCAAAGCGCGTTGCTCGCTGTTAATATACAGTTTTACAGGGAGTCTCACCACTTCTTCTTTGCCATTATTACTAATGCGTACCGCAACTCCCACATTGTATCCCACTTGGAACACAGGAAGATCAAACCAACAAGTATCAATAGAGATATTATTCATCCCTTTATTTTCAACAGGTATAAGAAATGACAACAGCGCACTATCCCTTAGTAGCGGCGTAAAATCGAATTGAGTTTTTTGAAAATCGGAGATAAAATAAGCCAATTTTTGTCCTTTTTGCGATTTGGTGGTAATATTTTGATTAAAATGTAAAATTTGTCCTAAGTTTTTAGATTTTGGCGTAATCTCAATATCATCCAATCGTGATAAAAATTCATCTTTGTTCATAATTTGTGCTTCATGAGCTGAGAAGTTATTGGTAATAAGCACAAATTCATCATTATAAGAAAAAGCATCTGCCACTTTTTTTGCGGCATCCACGGCTTCGTTTAGCAGCGAGGTTTGTTGGGTTTGCGCCTCCATAGAGAAAGAGTTGTCCACAAAAACCGAAACAATCGTTCCTGATTGGGTAGCAAATTGATGATTTGGTAAATAGGGCTGCGCAAAAGCGAACGCGAGCGCCGTGATACCTAAAATTCTCAATAACAAAACAATGAAATGCTGCAATTGAGATTCGCGTTTTGTTTTCAGCAAAATCTCCTGCAACAGTTTCACATTTGAAAAGTAGGTGGTTTTATATCTTCTAAAATTAAAAAGATGAATAAGAACAGGAATGGCAATAGCGCAAATACCGAATAAAAAGAGAGGGTTAGTAAATTGCATTTTTGAATTATTTTGGAACGCGAAAATATAGAAATAGTAGTTCAAAGTTCGTATTGAATTTTCAAAAATAAGAACAGAACTGTCTTGTTCACGCAATTCTTTGCCTTTCGACAAATTGCTTTTAGATTGGGTGCCCCAAGTTTCCTATCAATGAGACAAAAAATCCTGATTTTGCGTTTGATTTGTGGTGGGTAGATGCAAAACGATCTGCCAATGATGCACTTTCAATTTATGCCAGGGTAAATAGCACTTCTGTTTTTTTTAAAACAAGTCAACTGGCATTACAACATTTTTATACTTTCGCCATCCAAAAACTTTTATTCAATTCTAATTTACGTGTATGAAAAAAATCTTCTTATTAGCTGTAGCGTTTCTCACCTGTACAATCTCTTTTGCACAATCTCAAGAACGTATCATCAAATTTCAAATTCAGGATAGAAGCCAATTACAATGGCTCACACAAATGCTTTCCATCGACAATGTTACGGGAAACGAAGTGATTGCCTATACGAACTCTGCTGAGTTTGAGCGCTTTCTAACGCTGAATATTCCTTACGAAATTGTTGAGAAACCCGTTTTAACACCTGAAGAACTCAATATGTTGGATTTTGAGGCGATACTGAACAGTAGAAACGACTGGAACTACTATCCTGCTTACGAGGCATACGTATCTATGATGCAGCAGTTTGCAATCGATTACCCTGACTTGTGTCGTTTAGTTCAGTTTGGTACCGGCGCTTCTTCGCAAAACCGAAAACTATTAGCCTGTGTGGTTAGCAGCAATGTGCAAGTTCGTGAGGCTGAACCTCAGGTGTTTTTCACCTCAAGTATGCACGGAGACGAACTTACCGGTTATGTGTTGATGCTACGCTATATAGATTACCTGTTAAGTAATTATGGAACAAACGAACGTATTACCTATCTGTTGGATAATACGGAAATATGGATTAATCCGTTAGCCAATCCTGATGGAACATTTATTACAGGTAATAGTAGTGTCTCGGGTGCCGTTCGTTATAATGCCAATTATGTGGATTTGAATCGCAATTATAAAGACTGGAATCATGGAAATCACCCAGACGGAAACTCATGGCAAACAGAAACTATCGCCTTTACAAATTTACAGGCGGAAGAAGCTTTTGTGTTGAGTGTGAACCTACATGGCGGTGCAGAGGTATGCAA
>WQSU01000050.1 GCA_009787675.1 Lentimicrobiaceae bacterium | reverse complement strand
CGAAAGCGTAACCACTATTGGAGAAGAGGTCTTTTACTATTGTAATAAGCTGACTGCAATTAACGTTGCAAACGATAATAGCCATTACACTTCGAATGACGGAGTTTTGTTTAACAAAAGTAAAAGCGCTTTACTTTGTTGCCCTGCTGGAAAAAAAGGCGTATATGTTGTTCCGGATAACGTAACCCATATTGAAATGGGCGCTTTTCTAAATTGCAGAAATCTGACAGCGATTTCCACACCAAATAGTTTAAAAGGTATAGGAAATAGAGCTTTTTATTATTGTGATAGTATAGTTGCTATTAACCTTTCGAACGGCATAACCAGTATTGGAGAGGAGGCTTTTGCTTATTGCACTAATTTGCTCTCAATAAATATTCCGAATGCCCTGACAAGAATATCTGATCACACTTTTTTTCTATGTAACGGTCTAACTTCTATAGTAATTCCTAATAATGTCTTTCTTATTGGAGCATTTGCTTTTTATGCATGTGCAAATCTAACTTCAATTACTATCCCTTGTAGCGTAAAAGGTTTTGGGTTTAAGTCTTTAGCTGCGTGTTATAATTTGTCGGAGATTATTAATTTGAATACTGAGCCTGTTTCTATAAATTCATGTGTTTTTGCAAGCGATGACTTATGTATGTATATCCCTGCTGATATTACATTAAGAGTACCTAATAGCGCTGTCGATGCCTATAAGATTGCATACGTGTGGAAAGTATTTAACGTAGAGGGAGGTGGAATTTTGGTTAACCCTATTCCCAATAATACGAAATATGGCTACACAAAGGGAGATGGGCTTTATGAATTGGACACTACAGCAACCGTAACCGCGACTGCCCTACCAGGCTATCAATTTGTTAACTGGACAAAAAACGGTGAAGAGGTTTCCACCGATACTTCATACACTTTTACTGTAGCCGAAGATGTGGAGTTGGTTGCCCATTTTGAAGATGATGGAACAGGCGCAGGAATCGTAGAGACGAGATTAACAGCGCCTCTACAGGTGTACCCCAACCCCACTACAGGGGAAATTAGAATTGAGAATTATGAATTAGGAATTGAGGGTGTGGAAGTTTTTGATGTTTACGGAAGAAAACAAACCTCTCATCACGCATCACCTCACACCTCTCATTCATCATCTCTGATAGATATTTCTCATTGTTCAGCAGGGACCTATTTCTTGCGTATTACAACAAAAAAAGGAATAGTAACAAAAAAAATAGTAAAATACTAATTATCTGAAACTTAAAAAACAATAATATGCACCCACAAAAAGTACCTTTCTCCTTTTCTGCTTTCTGCCTTCTGCTTTCAGTCTTCTCCTCCTGTCAAACCGAAATTGACGTAAAAGTTCCGGAGTATTATAATAAAATTGTGGTGGAAGGTTATATCGAGAATGATGCCTATCCTATGGTTTCTTTGTATAGAAGCGCACCCTATTTCTCAACAATGTCTTTGGAATATTTGATGGATTCGATAGTGATTAGGGATGCCAAAGTATTTGTTACTTCAAGTAAGGGAGAAACGCAGGAACTCTTTCTGATGCCTTCGCCGCAAGCGCCGCTACTTTTTGCTTACACGACCTATTCTGGCTTTAAAGGTGAGTTAAATACATCCTACACATTACGTGTTGAATGGAATGATAAGATTTATACTTCGGAAACCGCCATCTTAAACACTTTTGACTTGGATAGTGTATATTTTGCGCCTACTTTCGGGCAGACCCAAATAGATTCTGTTGCCAACTTGCGTATTGCCATGACCGATGATGGTGCCCCCGACAACTATTATCAATTTAAAGTAAAGATCCATTGTGCTGATTTTTCAGACAATTTGTGGGTGTTTACCATTCCTCCGGCATTTGATAACTCACCCTTTAGAGGGGTGCCTTTTAATTATGAGATTGTGAGAGGAATGCCCTCCACTCTTCTTATGCCGGAGATGACCGAACAGCAACGCCGATACTACCTGAGAGGCAATTACAGAATAGGAGATACCGTCTATTTGAAATATGCTCGGTTAGACGAATCAGCATTTCGCTTTTGGCAAAGTGCTACAGGTGAGATCACTTTCGGACAAAACCCGTTCATGTCACCTGCGCCGATCATCTCCAACATCAAATGCAATACAGGAGAAAAATGCTTGGGCGTTTGGAGCGGGTCAGCAACAAAAGAAGTGGTGTTGATATTTTGAATCTAATATTTTTACTTTTTTTGCCACAACAAAAATAAATCTTATGAAGAAAATATTCTTATTCGGCTTTGCCATTTTATTTGTAATTAACATCTATGCTCAGGAAAATCAAAACTATTATGAGAATGAAAGTTGTACCAGCATCATGGTGGGCAAGAAAGCCAGCGCTGATGGTTCCGTAATTACCAGCCACACCTGCGACGGCAGCTACCGCACATGGATGCGTATGGAAGCTGCCAAAGTGTATAAAACCGACACCGTCATTGCCATTTATAAAGGCGTATTGAAAACGGAAACCCCTACCGACGCCCGAGGCGTTGCTCAAGTGGGGGTAATTCCTCAACCAGCCATGACTACATTCGCGTTTTTAAACACTGCTTACCCTTGTTTAAATGAAAAACAACTCGCCATAGGTGAAACTACCATCTCCGGACGTCCTGAGTTGAAAAACCCGGAAGGAATGTTTCATATTGAAGAATTGCAGAAGATTGTGCTGCAAAGATGTTCCACCGCCAGAGATGCCATAATACTGATGGGTGAATTGGTGAAACAGCATGGCTATGCCGACGCTGGCGAGTGTTTGACAATCGCCGATAAACATGAAGTGTGGCATTTCGAAATTTTTGGAGAAGGAAAAGATAAAATCGGTGGCGTGTGGGCTGCCCAACGCATTCNCGACGATCACGTGGGCGTTTCGGCAAACATCTCTCGCATTGGAACGCTGGATTTGAAAAACAAAGAGTTCTTCATGGCTTCCGATAATGTGAAAGAGGTGGCAAAAAAATTAGGCTTTTGGGATGGAGTGGCGGAGTTTAAGTTTTATAAAGCCTTTAATAAAGAGGGACACAAACCTTTCGCTATTCGTGATTATTTTATTTTGAGTACGTTAGCGCCTTCTTTGCAATTAAAATATGGCGCAGAAGAACTCCCATTTTCCGTAAAACCCGATAAAAAAGTCTCTATTCGTGATGTAATCAGTTTATATAGAGAAACGTATGAAGGAACAGAATGGGATATGACCAAAAATCTTTTAATCGACAAAAAGATAAACGACACCCTCACGGAAAAAGTGAAAAGCAACTATGCCAACCCATGGATGACGGCAGATATGATAAAAATGATCAACAGCATTGATTCCGGGAATGTTACCTTTCAACGCACGGTGGCAGTGGCTTGGTGCTCCTACTCTTTTATTGTGCAGTTGCGCGACTGGCTTCCTGATGAAGTGGGTGGTGTGGCTTGGTTTTCGTTGGACAATCCTGGGGAGAGCCCCAGATTTCCCATATTTTGCGGTACCAAACAACTGCCCGATCTGTTTAATGTTTGTGGGCAATATCGTTTCCGTACAGATGCTGCGCTTTGGTGGTTTCGGCGTGCCAACCGCTTAGCCACAGTGAAATGGCAAACCACACGCAGGACCATAGAAGAAAATGTAGCCTATTTTGAAGATAAAGCCTTTGAGGAACTACCCTCTTTGGAACAAAAAGTGCAACAGGCAATTACAAAGAAAGACAACAAACTCGCTTCAAAAATAGTTACGGATTATACCAACGATTTCACGAGAGCTACGCTGCAAAAATGGTGGGAACTGGGAGATCAGTTTTGGGTAACCTTTGGGCGGAGCTTTTAGGCTTTACAAAGATTTTATGGCTTGTCTTAAACTTTAACGATCCCTCCTTGCACCGATTTAAGATAATATCCCGGACTTACCCCTGTTACCTCTTTAAAAGTGCTGCGAAAAGCGCTCGGCGACCGGAAGCCCACACGAAGAGCTACCGATTCTACAGTGAAGCGCGAGGTGTCAAGTTTGGAATATAACCTTTGCGCTTCCCGAATACGGTACCTGTTTAAAAATGTGCGAAAGTTTTTCTTAAATGCAGTGTTTATCACTTGCGAAACATAGTTTTGGTTGGAATCCACCAATTCCGATAGTTTATCTAAAGAAAAGTCCGGCTCGCAAATCACGGAAGTATCTTCCATAAGTTTTAGTATTTTACCTAACAACTCTTTCTGCAAATCGTCGGAAAGGGTACTGCTTTTATATTTTTCATCATTTTTTTCAGATGACTGATCTTGCAATTCAATGATCTCAATGTTCTTTTCAAACAAACTTCTATAAGCGGTCATTAATTTCTTATTTTGGAGAATAATAAATACTAATACATTGAGAACCAAAATTAGAACAGTAAAAGTGATCAGCCAGATAATTTTTTGGAGATAGATGGTGCGTTTCTTAATTTGTTTTTCAATAATAAGTTGTTCTATTTGTTGGTTGCTTTTTGAAACTTCGTATAATCGTTGCAGTTGGCTAATATCACCGAATATTTCAATATTGAAAATCGAATCTTTAAGTATGGCATGTTTTTTAAAAAACTCAAAGGCACTTTTTGTATCTCCTTTTAATTCCTCAATTTTTGACAAAGTTCTAAAATTATCCGACATCACTTCTAAAAAATTACCCTCCTTAGCAATAGCATTCGATAAACGGATATAATGCAATGCAGAATCAATTTTCTTTGTTTCAAAGAACATCTTACTTAAAGTGGATAGATATTCGGCTTCTTTTCCTGCTCTGTTCAACGGTCTAATCTCATCTAAAGATAATTGGTAGTAATAATAAGCCGAATCGTAGCACTTGCTTTTTTGGTAATACGAAGCTAATGTATTCAATACCAAATGAGAATGAATGTTGTTGTGTCGTTTACAAATTTTTAAAGATTGATTAAGGTAATAAAAGGCACTGTCCATTTTTTCGCTTTTTAATTCGGCATCTCCTAAATTATTTAATAAAATGATCATAACGGCGCTATCTTGACACAAATTCAGCGCTTTATTATAGTAGAGTTTTGCAATGTCATAATCTTTAAAACTGGCATAAATATTTCCAATATTGGCATATATCTTCGATTGATCGTCGGTAAAGTTATGTTTTTCACTGAGAAACAATGCTTCAATAAAGAACTCGTACGCTGTGCGGTAATCGCTCATGTAATAATGAATTCCTGCTGCTTTGTTGTACGCTTCAACTATTCTTTTTACTTGTTCTTCATCATCTTCTTCTGTATAAGATTTCATAATTATACCGTAGCATATTAATGCGGTATCGCTTCTTTTTTCAAAATAGTAATTAGCTGTATCTAAGAGCTTTTGTCCGAAAAGATGAGAAAAATCAGCAATCGCCTTCTTATTATTCGATGTGTTTGGCATAAAACTTTGACAAAAAGTCAATTGCACAACGCCAAATAATATTGAAAATAAAAATAAGGGAAAGAGTGTTCTGTTTGGCATGATTATTTTTTAATCGTTGAAAAAAATTAGAATAAAAACGTACAATATTACAAATGCAAGGCGAAAAAATAATTTCCAGCATATCGCATTACCGTCTATTATTGCCCCATGATACAAATAGGGTAAGGTAGCGCTACTATTTTTCATCTGTTTTTTTATTGTATTGAATAATAATTATTTGCAATTGATGTATAGGTGTTTAATTCATTAAAATTTCATTGTAAAACATAATAACGCGCGAAAGTAGTAAAAAACAATCGTCTCTTTGTCCTCTACAATAAAAAAAATGCCCCAAAACTTAATATTTGCATGATATGCTATTCTCAAGAATGTTTAAGAATTTATTTACTCAAATAAAGTTCTCGTTATAGAGTAAACTTTATTAATTATTTGCGGCAAAATATTGTAGTAGTTATTGGGTAACAAAGTTTAGTTTTAATAATTCAGATAAAACGCAAAGATCTTCCCTGTGTGTAATTTTTAGATTGCGTGTACTGCCTGTAACTACAAAAATGGGTTCATTTGGGAGAAATTTGGCTACGATGCCGCAATCGTCCGTAGCAGAAAAATCTTTTTGGCAAAATGCTGCCTGATATGCTTTGAAAATAAGATGTTGTTTAAAAGCCTGTGGGGTTTGTGCTTGCATCATTTTCTTCCTGTCAGGAATTTGTTGAATATGATTATCTTCAACATAATAAATGGTATCTGTTGTTGGAATAGCAACCGATACCGCATTGTATTTTTCCAAAGCTGTTATTACTTTAGTAATTATTTCTGCATCAATCATCGGTCTAACAGCATCATGAATAATAAGGTTGGCATCAGGATAGGTTTGGTAGGCTTTTATTGCCGCCCAACTTGAATCATAGCGTTCGGCACCGCCTGATGCTATTTTTTTTACTTTTTTAAAATTGTCGTTTTGTAGTATCTTCTCTATTTCAGTGCTGTGTTGTGCATTGATTACAATTGCAATTTCGTCAATTAGAGAATGACGTTCAAAAACGTCTAATGTATGTTCCAAAATCGTTTTTCCACAGATTTCAATAAACTGTTTTGGGATTTCGGTCGCTATTCTGGCGCCTGAGCCGCCGGCTAAGATGAGGGCAATGTTCATAATTATTTCGGGCTTAAATAGAATTTGTTTTTTGCTTTAATGGCGGCAAAGTACGTGTTTTTTAGTTAAAATTTGTTTACTAAACCGAACTATCAAAAAAAAGTATATTTTCGCCGCCTCAAAAAAACAACTGACCAATGGTGTAATGGTAGCACTTCAGGTTTTGGTTCTGTCAGTCTTGGTTCGAATCCAGGTTGGTCAACTCAGGAATCTCTCACTACTGTAAAGTGGGAGTTTTTTTTGGAAAGAAAGCTAAAGTGGGGTTTATAAGCCCTTCTTTTTTTAGGTAATAATTACAAACATAAATTAAAAAAAACATCATGGAAGAAAGTTTAAACTTATTGGAAACATTAGCCGAGTTTAAAGATTTTAAAAACATTGATAGAGAATCACTCATGCGCATTTTGGAAGATATTTTCCGTTCTGCACTTACCAAAAAATATGGACAGGATGCTAACTTTGAAGTTATCGTTAATGTGGACCGCGGCGAATTGGAAATTCAGCGCTATAGAGAAATTGTTGAAGATGGGGATGTGAAAAACGAATTTACACAAATCGCTTTTTCTGAAGCTATTAAAATAGAGCCTGACTTTGAAGTGGGCGAAGAGGTGATGGAAAATGTGCGATTTTCCGACTTTGCACGCCGCGAAATCCAAGCACTACGCCAACATTTGGTTACCAAAATTATGGAGTATGAAAAAGATCTCATCTATAAAAAATATGAACATAAAATTGGAGAACTCGTTTCGGGTGAAGTAAGTCAAGTGTGGAAAAAAGAGATTTTAATCATTGATGATGATGGCGTTGAACTTATCCTGCCGAAAAGTGAACAAATTCCAACCGATAAATATAAGAAGGGTGACACGCTCTCTGCTGTAGTGCATCGCGTGGATATTAAAGGTTCTGCCCCACAAATTATTATCTCAAGAACGTCCCCCGTATTTTTGGAAAGATTGATGGAAACTGAGATCCCGGAAGTTTACGATGGGCTCATAACGATCAAAAATGTAGTGCGTGCTCCAGGAGAACGCGCCAAGGTATTGGTAGAATCTTTCGACGATAGAATTGACCCCGTTGGCGCTTGCGTTGGCGTGAAAGGAAGTCGTATTCACAGCATCTTCATCGAACTGAGAAAAGAAAGTATTGATGTTATTAATTATACCAGCAATATAAATTTGCTCATTTCCAGAGCTCTTAGTCCTGCTAAGATTTCATATATTGAAATTGACGAAGAAAACAAAACCGCCAACGTATTTATGAAACCCGATCAGGTTTCTTTAGCCATTGGAAAAGGTGGTTACAATATTAAATTGGCAAGTAAACTGGCAGGCTACGAAATTGACGTCTTTAGAGATGATGTGAAAGAAGAAGAAGATGTTGACTTGAATGAATTTAGCGATGAATTTGACCAATGGGTAATTGATGCCTTCAAAGCTATTGGTTGCGACACCGCTACCAGCGTCCTGAAATTAAGTCGCGAAGAATTGATCCAACGTACTGACCTCGAAGAAGAAACGGTGGATGAATTTATTAACTCTATTAAGAAAGAGTTGGATATGGAGAATTAGGAATAAAAAATTAGGAAATTAGAAAATAATGGAATTTTGAACTTTAATAATCCTTAACAAAGAAGAATATACACGAACAACACTATTATATGTCCGACGAAAAGAAAATACCACGGTTAGGAAAAGCTGCAGGAGAATTTAATGTGGCGATATCTTCAATAGTCTCTTTATTGAAGAAAAATCATGTTGTGATTGATGAGAATCCTAATACAAAGCTCACTCCGGAGATGTATGATATTCTTTTAAGAGAGTATCAAAGTGATAAAATGGTTAAAGAAGATGCCAAAAACCTGGAGTTTGGCGTTTTTGCCAAAAAAGCAGAAGAGGTTAAACATCCAGTTGAGGAACCTAAAGTTACGCCTCCTGCTCAAGTTAAAACCCCTGTTAGTGTTACTCCTCCTGTAGAAGAAAAACCCATTGAAAGAGTTAAAGTCCCCGTACAGACGCCGAAAGTGATAGGGCGTATTGAGTTGGAACCCGAAAAAGTAGTTGTTAAAGAAACTAAAAAGAGCGCCCCTCCCGAAAAGATTATACTTCAGATTGAAGAAAAACCTCTTGAATCAGTACCACCTAAAGAGACTACACCTCCAAAACCGGAACATATTAAAACTGTTGTTGAAGATCTATCAAAAAATATAAAAACAATAGGTAAAATTGATATTTCTCAGTTTACAGAAACAAAATCGAAAAATATTAAGAGCAAGAAAGATAAAAAACAAGAAAAAAAGGCTCAAGGAAAAGATAATCAACATCTAAAAAAAGAGAGTAAACCTGAAATAAAAGTTCAAGAAACTCCGAAACCTTTTGAAAACAAAAAGGCGCCTCA
The DNA here is from genome assembly GCA_009787675.1 of Lentimicrobiaceae bacterium. GTDB lineage: Bacteria > Bacteroidota > Bacteroidia > Bacteroidales > WCHB1-69 > WRNX01. Next base: position 2,339 of record WQSU01000050.1, on the reverse strand, counting down.
GGAAATCCCTCCGGTAGATATCCAAAAGCCTGAAATTATACATATTGAAACAAAGATCACCAAACTGACAGGTCCTAAACAGGTGGGGGTAATGGATTTGAATCTCCTTAAACCAAAAGTAACACCTAAAAAAGAGAATCCGGAGCAGAAAAAGACAGAAAAATCTAATGAAGAGAAAAAACGAAAAAAACGTAAACGCATTAAGCAACATACAGGAAAACATGGTGATGGGGATAAACAGGCAGAACCAAAAGCAGAAATCTCTCAAGAAGATATTCAACGTCAAATAAAGGAAACCATGCAACGTATGGAGCCACTCGGAAAGTCGAAAACCTCCAAACGTAGAAGAGAAAAACGCCACCAGATCCATACGGAAATGATCGAAAGCGAAATGCAAGAAATGGAAAACCAAAAGAAGCTAAAGGTTACCGAGTTTATTACAGCCAACGATCTGGCAACTTTAATGAATGTTCAGGTAAACCAAATCATCTCTACCTGTATGAGTATAGGACTTTTTGTATCTATTAACCAAAGATTGGATGCTGAAACCATTGCATTACTCACTGAAGAGTTTGGGTTTGAAGTAGAATTTGTGGGCGTTGATATTGAAGAAACTGCCATCATTGAAGAAGAAGACAAACCCGAAGATTTAGAGCAGCGCCATCCGATTATTACGGTGATGGGACACGTGGATCATGGAAAAACCTCCTTGCTTGACTATATTCGTAAAACCAACGTGATTGCCGGTGAAGCAGGCGGAATTACACAACATATTGGCGCCTATTTGGTGAACCTTCCCGATGGAAGAAAAATTACGTTTTTAGATACTCCGGGACATGAAGCATTTACCGCCATGCGTGCGCGCGGTGCTAAAGTTACCGATTTGTGTATCATTGTCATTGCTGCCGACGACTCAGTGATGCCGCAAACCATTGAGGCTATCAACCATGCTCAGGCAGCTGGAGTTCCTATGGTGTTCGCTATCACTAAAATAGATAAACCTAATGCAGCCCCTGAAAAAATTAGGGAGGGATTAGCCAATATGAATATTTTGGTGGAAGACTGGGGCGGAAAATATCAGTGTCAGGAAATTAACTCTAAACAGGGTACTAATATTGACACACTGCTCGAAAAGATTCTTCTTGAAGCTGAAATGCTTGATTTAAAAGCAAATCCTAATAAACATGGAAATGGCACTATACTGGAGTCTTCTTTAGATAAAGGCAAAGGGTATGTTGCTAAATTGTTGGTTCAGAATGGAAATATTAAAATTGGAGATCCCATTTTAGCCGGTAATTACTATGGCAAAGTGAAAGCATTGTATAATGAACGTAACCAGCCGCTGAAAGAAGCGGGACCTGCAACTCCTATTTTGTTGCTTGGATTGAACGGTGCACCTCAAGCCGGTGACCTTTTAAAAGTGTGTACCTCTGAGCATGATGCACGTATTGCTGCCACCAAACGCGCACAGTTAGCCCGCGAAATGGGACTGCGCACTCAAAAACATATTACGTTGGATGAAATTGGCAGAAGAATTGCCATAGGCGACTTTAAAGAATTGAATATCATTGTAAAGGGTGACGTGGATGGTTCTGTAGAAGCACTATCGGATTCTTTACTGAAACTCTCTACTGCACAGGTACAAGTAAATGTAATTCACAAATCGGTGGGTGCTGTTACGGAAAGCGATGTGCTGTTAGCCTCTGCCTCAAATGCGATTATTGTAGCATTTCAGGTGCGTCCGGCGCCCAGTGCAAGAAAATTAGCCGAACAGGAACAAATTGATATTCGCATATACTCCATTATTTACACGGCAATTAATGAAATTAAGGATGCTATTGCCGGTATGCACACGCCGGAAATTAGAGAAAAAATATTGTGCAACCTTGAAGTTCGTGAAGTGTTTAAAATTACAAAAGTGGGCAACATTGCCGGATGTATGGCGCTTGATGGAAAACTGCAACGCAATACCAAAATTCGCCTCATCCGTGATGGTATCGTAATATATTCCGGAAAATTAGGCTCTTTGAAACGTTTTAAAGATGATGTAAAAGAAGTTGTTGCTGGACAAGATTGTGGACTCAATATCGAAAACTTCAACGACATAAAGGTTGGGGATATTATTGAAGGGTATGAGGAATATGAAGTAAAGGTTACTTTGTAATACAATTATATTATGGCTTCCTTATCCTCCATATCTATCAAAAGACCCGTTTTCTCCATAGTTATGAACTTGTTTTTCATTATTGTTGGGGTTATCGGATTTGTATATCTCGGTGTGCGCGACTATCCCAGCGTTGACCCGCCCATTATCACCGTTTTTACCAGCTATGTGGGGG
>WQSU01000049.1 GCA_009787675.1 Lentimicrobiaceae bacterium | reverse complement strand
CCATTGCATCGCTCGCAAGGTTCGAGGTCTGCAGCTAATCGCACAGATCCACCAACTCCTCGTTGGCGGTCAACAATCCTACATGGGACCAGTTCCTTCTGTCGGAAGGATTGGTGTCGCGTTCGTCCATTCCCACAGTATTGTGGGAGCTTTGCCTCACGAGAATTAGGCAAAGAAATTGACGAGCGGTCTGCGTAGGCAACAGTAATTGATGGCGGGGTGAAAACACCCCGCCATCAATAGGAAACCATACTCTAACAAAATAAAAATCAACAAAATCATGCAAAAATTAAAAAATATTATTCGTACTCTGAAGCACAACACATATTCTTGCTGTGCCAATGGCTGTAGTTCATGGATTGATATTGGCCCATTCAAGGTCTGTGCCAAAGGCTTTGAGAAAGCACGTAAACTTAATTCCAAGCAAGCGGGCGAATCACAACGCAATCTGTAAATACAGCTACAAAAATTTATAAACACCATTAAATACAAAATATTATGAAATGCTCAATAACCAAAAAAACCACGCAAGTGGCATCAAACCAAACTGCCAATTCAACAAATGTGCCACTCTGCAAAACAAACCTAGATGCAGAGGTTGCTAATCGCACAAACTCCAAGCAAAAAAAATCAACAAAGAAAACACAAGAATGCCTTGCATTGCGTGCTCGGTTTGGCGAAGAAAAGGCGTTCTCTGATTTGGTGAAAATGCACCAGGCAGACATCAGGCGTTTGTTTTTCAACATGGTCGACGGCAACGAAGAGCTGAGCAAAGATTTAACACAAGAAACTTTCAAGAAGGCTTGGTTAAACATTGGCAAGTTCCAGGGGAAAGCAAAATTTCGGACATGGCTTGATCCTATAGCAAAAAATATTTTTCGTGATTATTTACGTAGTAAAGACAACAAAAAAACAAAACTAACATCGCGTTTTGGAGTTGATCTTGATGTTGAAAAATACCGCCACCCGGAAAAACACGAAGATAAGCATTGTCCGTCCTCTAATATTGATGCGGATTATCTAAAGAAAAACATACAGCTAATCAATAATCAACGATACAAATATATCATTGACAAGCTGTCCAATGATGCTGGTGATATTGACTTTTGTCTGTTGGCAGAGGAGGTGGGAGTTCCTGTCGACAATGTTTACACCCTTAAGATGCGAGCAGTTAAACAATTTGGCACAATATTGAAAAAAAATGGATACAACATACCCCCCGAGATTACTAATAAAGTGAATTTCGAATTCAAAAAAGCGTCACAAACAAACAAGGTTAAATGTCTAAAAATAAAGGAAAAAGGAAGGAAAGAGGCATATTTGTGCATGAATGGTGATATAATCTACCTATAATAATCGTCCTATCATTGTCAGTGAGCCATAAAATTTTCGCATATTACAAAATTCAATCTGAAATCTCAAAAAACACACTATCATGAAACCACATAGCCTAATCAAAATCAATACAAGTGGGCAACTCCAGAAGGCTACAGATACCAAAGAAATAACAGCGATTGTACAGCTTATTTCTCAAGAACCAACAGAAGAAAGAATCAAAAAAATGATTTTTTCGACTACGGCAAATGTAAAAAGCATGAACAATAAGATAATCAGCGTTGCCGATCATCAAATTGCCGAATTACAAAGAGGAATTGTTTCGTGCAAGCAAATTCTCCTCCCAACTTGTGAAGAAATCCAACGATTCGGCATAATGAGATAACGCAACAACATTACACAAAATGAAAACCATATTAAAATATCTGATTTTACCCATCTGCCTTGTCCTCGCTACAATACAACTTTTCCCAGTATTGATGTTTGGCAAAGAGCATTACGAACTGTACAAATGGTTTGGGGCTGGATTTGGTGCGTATTTTATTTTGCATTTTTTGCTCTTCAGAAAGAATGGGGAGTTTGCTCAAACTTTTTCGCACGAGCTGACGCACACACTTGTTGGGTTGATGTTCGGACAAAAAATCCATTCATTTACGGCAACTAATGGTAACGGTGGCGAAATATGGCATAGCGGAAAGCGGTTTGGAGGAATTTTTATATCGCTTTCTCCATACTGTTTCCCAATTTTCACTTATGCCTTTCTGTTGTTGAGTATCATTGGAGCATCAAACTATTCAATGTGGTTCGACATTCTCATTGGTTTTACATTGGCATTTCATGTTGTTTGTTTTGCCAAGCAAACTCGTAGTTATCAGCCAGACATACAAAAATACGGACACTTTAAGTCGTATCTATTTATTGTCGTGTTTTGGTTTTTCAATGCAACAATTATTCTATTGAGCATTCGCAAAGGAATTACCGATTCTGTTGTATATCTATTCCCACAATACTGGGATAATATTGTGACAGCATGGGCATATATGTACAACATTATAGCACCGATAATTTCTACAATTTTTACACAGTTAATCAACACAAAAATTTAACACAACACACACAATTATGGCAACAGAAATAATCATAAAAACCAAAACGACCTATCGGCGGACGACAACTACAACAACCGTCTATGAGAATAACAACCGCTTCGGCATAGACTCCGGTCCTTGTGAATTTGTCGATTTTGACGAGGCTGAATTTGAACAATTGAATACACGAAACAAGCAGTTGCAAACAAATTTTACAAACGGATGATAGGAAATTTATTTTAATTCGTCTTACCAATGTAAGAAAGCCCAAAATATGTTTAAACCGAGTCATAATATGCTAATTCAAAAAATTTCAAAAAACCAAAATCCAATAAAAATGGAAACCTTTCAACCAAAGTACGAGGAAAAGTACAATCCGGATAATTTGAGATCACGACTAAGATCCGAAGCAACGCTACAAATCGAAGATTCTGATGAATATTTTGACATCGTGATTAAGCTCACGAACGAAGTAGGCATACTTGAGGATCTCTTTGAAGTAGACAAAGCCATGCACATCGAACTACTACACTTAAAGTCAAACATTTAAAATTATAAGTCATGATGAATACAGTAACAAAAAGATGTCGGCAGATGATTGGCAAGGCCCCGTTTGCTGACAACGAATCACAGATGGTTTTAACTGGAAGGAAAGATGCGAGAGACTATCTTCGTCTGCTACGCGATGCAATAACCGGAAAAATAATATGGACCCCTCGGTTGGATGTGTTCTTGAACGCTGGGAAATTACATTTAGGCAGGTTGGCAGACCAAATTGAATCAGCGAAGCAAGAGATCCAAAGGGCACAACATGTTTTGACTCGGATTTACGAAAGGTACAGTAGCGAAAACAATAAGCATAAAATATTAATAACGGACGCAGAAAAGAAAGTAGCTACCGCAGTTGAAGCTGTTAAGCAATGCAAAGACAAACTTCGCCGAGCCTTGCGTTATGGACAAGCAGACAATCTGCCGGACAATAGTGATACATTTTTTACATTTACTCGAAAAATATATGTGACTTATATTATAAGTGATATAATACTGTTTGTTGTTCTTGCTTTGTCGTACCAAGAATTTTTATCGAGGTATGATATGATTGTGCGATGGAGTGCGATGTTTGTTGCCTATATAACTTGTTTCTACATAGATGCTATTCGTAAAAAGACAAAGCTGTTAATATCGAACGTTTTGTGGGTTCTTAGTTTCTTGCCAATCCTATCAATAACAGTTTCTCCGTGGTTGCTTGATCGTTTTACCAGCGGGGCGAACACTATGGCTATGGTGGAAATGTCTGGACTTGACTTGAATTCATTATGTGTTCTTCAGCAAGCCACACAACAGCCAACGAACTTTATAGGTCATATTCAGGCAAATCCAGGTGTTTTGGAAGTTTTTTTCTCGTTCATTTTGGGAGCAATCGCTTTTATCATTTTCGGATTGCATAGAATCAAATCGGACTCTGTAAAACATGATTTTTCTCATGACCGCATTAGCACATGTAAAATGTTGCTGAAGTGTGCCGAAGATGATTTGGAAGATGCAAAAAGAAATCATGTGAAATTGGTTGAAAATCGCAAAAACACTCTTTTGCAGATTGACAAGCAAAGGGACATTCAGAAAAAAAAGATTGAAAAAGAAACACAAACAATTGCCAATCACAATGCAGACCGCAAGTGCTACATAAAAAGACGGGTGGAAGATTTGGGAGAGTATGTGGCTACATGGCGTAATTATATGTCTGAGGATACTGGGATTGAAGCAGACAAATTAGATATTCCGTCAATCTCAGAATCTGACATTTTAGATTATTATGAATTAGACCACAAAATATTAACAGATTAAAACAAAATTTTTGCCACACTAAAAACAAGCACACATCATTAACAAATTATAAAAAACTTAATGCCTTATGAAACCACTTACCATTTTAATTTTAGCCATTGCAATGATGATGACATCTTGCAGCTATGAAATCAACAGAGAAACCGAACTCTTGGTTATGATTGACATTACGGACGCATCTGGAGAGCTATTTAGGTCAATAGACGAAGATCTCCGCACAAATTTTGGTCGATTTTTACACAACGCTAATTTAGGCCGGATCGAAGAGCACGAACGATTTAAGCTTATGGTCACACCGATTTGGACTGGACCAATAACTATTTCGACTGCCAGCATAGAAATGCCTCAGGCTGGGATGTCGCTTCGTGCAGTGGAACAAGCTCGCAATCCGTTGCCACTTCTTCTTTTGATGCGAGACAAATTGGATTATCTTGAAACACAGTTGGATGCAAACCATTTCCAAAGCTCCATACTTGAGTCAATCCTGCGTAGCATACTTCAGCTAAATCCTCAGTCGGAAAGATCTGTTATGTTGGTCAACTCAGATTTGATGCATAGATGCCAGAGAATTTCGTTTTATAATAGGATCCCTCGTCCTTACGAAGTAAGGGATGTTATAGCGAATCTCGATCCTGTCCTGCTGCGTTCAACGCAAAATCACATCCGAATCGGAGCCGTTCCGGAAATCGTGATTAACCTCAAGCAAAAAAGGATGGAAAGGCAGCGAGATCTGCGCTTGTTTTACGAAGCATTTTTCCGCGAACTAGGTATAAATGGTCGTGTGTACTGGGTCGACAACCTCACTCAAAATCCAGGAATAACCCTGTAACTCATCAAATTATGTCACAATCTCAAAAAACTATAGCCATGAAAGATTTTTTAGTCATACTGCTCATTGTATTTATTGTTGTGCCATTTGTGTTAGGAAGTGGTCTTAAATTTGGACTGCCGGTTTTTTGGAAATATCTAATCGAATACTCGAAGCTGACTTTTCGCAAAGACAAAGGATTGCCTCGCATGGGTGAAGTGGTCTTGACTTTAGTTGCATGTCTCGTCATATCTGTCCTTGCACTACTTGTTTCTCGATTTTTGACTGCGTTTGTTGCGTGGCTATTTGCATCTGACATCATAGAATTTTTTACGTTAAGTCGCTCTGTGTTTGCATTCAATCGTGTCGAAATACAATCCCCGCTTACAAATCTCGTCCCAGGTTTGTTGATTTCGCCTCTTGTGCAACTTGCAACGGTTTTTCTGATATTTAAGTCCATAAGGTCGCTTTTTACCTATGTAAATCGAAGAAGTCGCAACAACCCATACTCCGAAGCAGATGCCTTGTATTGGGGCATCATTACTGTGTTTTCTTTAATGATATTAGAAACATTCATGTTTGCTCAATCTACCGGATTTCGTCATTGGGTACTTGTAGTGCTTTATACCTTACCTTATCTTTTTTGGTACTTGTCATTGACACACATCAACCTCGTACGCGACAATACCTATCGTGAAGAACTGGACGATGTAATCATTATGAGCCCGGAAGAAAGAACCGTAACATTTTCTATTTGGAAGCCCCTTGTATTTACTTACGCTATTTCAGTGATCCTTTTAATTGGATTTCATTTTGGACTTCAATGGCTTTCTGGCTTCATATATTGGCTGTTGTTTGTTGCCGTTGGCATTGGCTGTTATTTCTTATTGAAAAAACTCTCAAGAGAAGTTTGGGATCCTGTAGCTCCAATACTGTTTGACCAAAGTTTAGATCTGCCTGTTACAGATAATCTTTCATATCAAATAGGTAAAAAAAAACAAAACATTCTGATAGGGTTGTTTTTGACTCTATGCGTTGTTTTCTCATTATCTCGTCCGGAATTGTTTGTTATGGTTGCTATCATAAGCTCCATACCGATGGTACTATCGGGTGTTGCTATAGTGATTGCTTATTTCTTGAGTGTTGTTTTTTCGAAATACCAACTTTTAAAGCGTGATAATTCCAAGTTGATATTTCGTGTAAAGCAATATTTTCCGATTGTATTTATAGCCTTAGGGCGTGCAGTATTACCTTCAAGTGCTGTGATTTTTGCAGTGTTTATGATATTGTCAGTTTTTCCGAAAGAGCTACCGTATGAACGCACTGGAATGACAGGCTTTGTGCTTGATAAAAAAGGAGAAGTTTTATTAATAAGCAGGTCGCTTGGCGATGGCGTTCCTGTTGCCATTCCTGTCCAATATAAAGACATTACAAATTTCATGAAACGCATGATTATCTACCAAGAGGATCGAGGGTTTTATAAGCAAAATCGAATTTTGGGTAGTACTTCTAATTGGAATGGAATTTCGCCGGCATTCTTCCTCCGATTTCGAGGCGGTTCGAATCTCATTAATCAGCTCGTGAAGAATCTTAATTTTCCAAATGGAAGTGCTCCGCGTGATGTGGCTCGTAAGTTTTCAGAACAACTTGCTGCCTTTCAGTTGTCGATCAATTATGATAGCCGAGATTTGATGACGTGGTACGTTAACAGCATTTTCTTCCACGGAGGCATGGGGAACAAGGGCTTGCAATCAGCAAGTTTACATGCATTTGGTCGTCCTGTTCATGAACTTAATCATTTAGAACAAATGTATCTTGCATCTACTTTGCAAAATCCTCGTTTTCTAAGAGAGATAGGCTATCGTCGTGTTCAGTACCATGTGGATGAAATCAAGCGAGTATTGATTGCAAGAGCTACACGTTGGCAAAGAGAGGGGTTACTTTCAGTAGTCGAGCTTAATATATTAAAAAACGAAACGCTACGTTTCACAAATCGCCCCTACCGACCAAATACAAAACCAGGGTCTCGTTTGTTCATCCAACGACAATTAAATTTGATGCCAAACCCAAACGCAAAATATGTCAGTTCTATTACACGCCATAACCAAGAAGCTTTGGAAACAGCGGTTGCACAATATCTACGTAATAGACGCTTTCCCGTGCCACAACACGCCGACTACGAGCTTATTACGGTTATTCTGGCGGCAAATTATCGCACCGGTGAAATTTTGGCACACTTTAGTAATGCTCCGCGTGGTAATTGTATGACTCGATGGAATTTCTCTATTGCATCAATCAACAAGAGCTTCATACTGCTTCAGATGCTGGAGGACAATCATCCTATCATACTTTGGGACGGTCCAATTTCCGGAAGAAATAATCCAAGAAACGCTTCGGGCAGACATTCTAATAGATTTGTTGGGGCATCTATTATTTTATCTCAATCGCTCAATCTGCCCATTGCGAACATTCGCGATGCAATTAATGGCTTAGCCAACACCACAACGTTGTTCAGAAATCTTGAAGGAAGATTTGCCAAAATGGGAATATCCGCTTGCAAGGAGTCGGTGTCAGATGTTCTCAACTACGGCTTGGGTGCCAATCGTTACATGAATTTATTTGAAATTTTACAAAAACATCAAGTGTTGTTTAATGATGGGGTTTTCAGGCCGTTAACCGTTATGAATGGCATATTTAATCCTGCTACCAACAGAATAGAGCCCATTGAAAGAAGCACACCAAAACAAATTTTTCAGAAGCAGAACACCGACATCATAAAGCATGCCCTGAGTTATACTATTAGGCCATCTGGTACTGCATCTTCGATTAGATCAATGTTGCCGACTAATCGCAGATTTTATGCAAAATCCGGAACAGCCCAAGAGGCAAATCACGGGTTGTTTATTCTGGCAGATGATGAAATAATGATTTTAGTATATCTCTCATTTGGACGCTATGAGGACGGGCATCTTGATCTCAATCGCACTCCACCTATCCCGATGCATTCCGCCTCAAATAGTGCCGGACTTATAGCTGCGTACGCATACAGACAATTAACAAACACCAAAAAACAATAAAATACGCAATGCATATCATCACCGTAGTATATTTAAGTAAAGCAATTTTCAAAACAGAATCTAAATCTACTAATCATGATAACTAAAAAAACACTAAAAGAAATCAGTACACGATACGATGCCCTCCAGAAAGAATTGGAGTTTAGCAAGGATCAAAATCTCATCGTCTTGAAAAGCACAAACCGTAATCATTGTGCAAAAACCATAAACGAAACTTTTGAATTCTCACAGAAACAATCAATATACGAATTTTATTACAAAAAAGGATAAAGCAATGAAAACAAAACTAACAGACGGCAAAATTATGCGATTACTTTTGCTTGTAGTTGCAGGGCTTTTAGCATGCTACATCTTTAAGATGAATGCTGTGTTTCTCGTTGCCATATTGGCATTATGGGGACTAAAAATCGCAGGAAGATATGATTGGCTTTGCCAAACCTTCGGTTTCCTTAAACGATATTCGTTCAAAAAAATTATCATTTGGAACATCGCATTATTTCTGTGGTTTTCCGGATTCTTTGCAATGTTTTTCAGTTCAAACTCGTTGGTTAGTAATTTCGGAACCGTGCTGATAGCAGTTCTTAAAACACTCTTTAATACTGCCGGAACGATAGTTCTATTGTTTTTGCCGGTCATTTTTATTGCGTGGAAGTTTTATAAAAATAGGATTAGCAACAGAAACATATTTGCTTCATTTATTCCGCCAAAACCTATTCCATGTGCCGTCGGCACACCCAATTATATTCCAGAAACAGCAGTAAATTACCCTGTCCCAAAACCAGATTTTTTAGAAAATAAAACTACAATAGTTACTATACCGGAAAAGAAGTTGGAAACTTATGAAAAACACGTATTCCCTGGATTAGATTTATTGAAAGATTATCCTACGAACAACTATCAAAATGTTCGGGAAGAAGTCGAAAACAAAAAACACACCATTAGGCAATGCCTCAACGATTTTGGAATCAGCACAACCGACATCACTTCAACTGTTGGAGACACTGTGACACTTTATGAAGTTGCGGTTTCTCGCGGTGTTGGAGCGTCAAAGATTGAAAGTCTCGACAAGGATATCGCCCGCTATATCAAAGTTCCTGCCGTTAGAATCATCAATCCATTCAAAAATAAAGGCACCGTTGCGATTGAAGTTCCTCGTGAAAAAAGAGTAATTGCAGGCGTTAAATCGTTGCTATCAAGTGAACAATTCAAGAACAATAAGTTCGAGTTGCCATTAGCACTCGGCAAAACAATAGATGGAGAGGCAAAAATTGTTGATCTTGCATTGCTTCCACACATTTTAATAGGTGGTGCGACCGGACAAGGAAAATCTGTTGGAATCAATGCTATGCTTACTTCGCTATTGTATAAAAAAAATCCAAGCCAATTACAATTGGTTCTTATGGATCCTAAGCGTGTCGAACTAACACTATACAAAAAAATCAAAAACAAATATCTCGCTTCGATACCAAATGTTACAAGCCCTGTTATTACTGACGACATAAATGATCTTACTATTACTTTGCAATGGCTTTGCAGGCAGATGGAGGAACGGTTCGTTGTGCTTGAAAACAACGATTGTCGGGACATAAAAGAGTACAATGCCATTCAGCAAGCGAGCAACAAATACGGCTTGCCTTATATCGTTGTTGTAATGGACGAGTTTGTTGATCTGTTGATGCAAAATGCAAAAAACAAAGAGGTAGAGGAGTCAATTATTCGTTTATCTCGACTGGCAAGGGCTGTTGGCATACATCTTATAATCGCAACCCAGCGTCCTGATGCGAGTGTTATATCTGGTCAAATTCGTGCAAATTTTCCTGCTCGTATTGCTTATCGGGTAAATAAATTCAACGAATCGCAAATAATTCTTGGTTCGAGTGGCGGAGAAAAACTGGCAGGTAATGGTGACATGCTGTTCTCTGTAAACGCTGAAACAGAGCGTCTACAAGGAGCATTTGTAGATACGGAAGAGGTAAAAAACATTGTTAATTTTATTGCAAAACAAAACATTTCATAAAAAACTGGTGATACACAGATAGATTTACCGACAATTTGCGTCCAATAGACAAAGACACCATAAAAATGAATATCAATAAAAGAAAAAAATCACAATGAAAACAAAAACAGAAAACAAACATTTCGACACCATTATGCAAATGCACAGTGGTGTTGATGATTTCAAAAAAATGGTTGAACGGCAACATAAATCTCGACAAAACCTACCCGATATAACCTTGCCTCATCAACTATGGATAGCGACTAAACGTGGCTGCGGGATTAACACATGCGTCAACGCTTTTGCAGAATATCTTTATGGTTCAAAAACTTTTGAATTTTCTGGCGATGTAAAACATTTTGATTTTAATCTCGAATATACTAAGCCGGATGAATACTTCTCTGAAATTACGAGGTTTGAAAATACACTTATTTATCTTGCCGGTCATAAAAATCACTTCAGAGGAGTGGTTTCCATTGATGTGTCTGGCTGGTTAGGTCGTACTGACGAAAGATATTTTCAACTATTGTTGGAAGAAATAGCGAGCAGAAATGATAAAATCTTAGTGATTTTTTATACCAATACTGATGATAAACGTGATGTGGAAAAAATAGAGTCTTCATTAGTTTCACATCTTCGTATTGAGACTCTGTATTTCAAACTTCCAAACGAAGAAGAATTGGTTGATTTTATGGAATCAAAACACTTTAGTACTCACAAATTAAAACTCGAAAATGATGCAAAAACATTACTTGCAGATTCAATTCGAGAAATGACAGATAGCAGATATTTTAATGGCTTAGTTGGAATAAAGCAATTCTCGGAAGATATTTTGTCTAAGTTGCTCGTATCGGATGTGAAAGCTAATAAAATCTCTGCAAATATGCTTTCGTCGTTTGACAAAGATTCTCATTACGTGAAACGCGTAATCGGGACAAAGAAAACAGAATTCGGATTTCACACACAAACAAATAGAAAGGAAACAAACAAATGAAAATCGAAAATTTAAAATTCGGGAAATACTCAACAAGCAATAGTAGATCTGCTCGTTGGGCTGAAGTTGGCGAGATCAAGCAAACAGCGACATTAATTGACGTTGAAAAAGAAGACAATGTTGGAGGAGGCATTCCGTTAATCGTTGAAAACGACGGAAAACAAATCTATGTTGACAGTTCAGATACAAACACGATGGTGTTTGGTGCGAGTGGCTCAAAAAAAACAAGAATGCTATGTGTTCCGCTTATTTACAACCTCATTCTGTCGTCAGAAAATATGATTATCTCCGACCCCAAGGGAGAATTGCATCAAAAAA
>WQSU01000048.1 GCA_009787675.1 Lentimicrobiaceae bacterium | reverse complement strand
TAAAACCAAACAAGGACGGAGTTTTAAAAGCAAGCCGTGTGTTGGAGTTGGAAAAATTGGCAAACAGGGTAAACAATCCTGAGTTCACGGACGGGCTGCGCATTATTAAAGAGGCGTATAAGCCAATGAAAACCTGCCAATTTGTGTCCGTTAAGTATAAGGATGAGACAGGGAATGAAAAAACATTGCCGTTGTCTATGAGTGCAATTGATTAATTTATATGTTATGGATAGTCATGATTTAATAAGCAACGAACAAGCAATATTAGACGAAACAGGCGGCGACAAACACTTCTCCGACCTGTTTATTGAAACAGCAAAACAATCGGCAGAGGAAGTGGGAGGACATTTTTCACAATCCTGCGAGGTTGTTTTCCGAAATGAGGTAGATATGTACAGAAAAAATTGGGAACGAAAAAAGAAGTTTTTATTATGATTTGGAAAATGATAATAGAGGATGGGCAGGGGTGGGCAACTGTTTACACCGCCACAACACGCGAGAGTTTAGAAGAAACGCTTTCGGAATTGAAGTTATTGCCGGGTGCAAAAATCATAATAAAACAAGAGAAAGAAAAGGACAAATTTAATCCCAATCAGTTATCCAATTAATCAGTTATTCAATTATATGAGCGTACAAAAATACATATTGACAAGTGATAAATTCAAAGGGGAAGTTTTGTTCGAGTTCACAGATTTAATACTTAGCAAATACGAAACATCGGGTGCTGAACTTACTGAGGAACAAATGATTTACACGGCAAAACACATCCCAAGAGAATTAGCGGAAGCGATTGCTTGGTTTGCCCGTTCCGAATCGGCTAAATTCACCGAAATAAAACAGGAAATCACCTTTGACATGTTTTGGATAAGGTATGATGACAAGGTAAATTCGAGTAAAAAGAAAACGGAGATTAAGTGGAATAAAATGAGAATAAGTGAACGAATAAAGGCATTTGAGTATATCCCCGCATACTTCCGAAGCATCCCCTACGGAACGCGGAAAAAGTATGCGGAAACGTATTTGAATGCAGAGTTGTGGAATAATTAAAATAGAATAGAATATGAATAGAAAAATAATTGTTAGTGGATGCTCCAATTGCCCGTATTTAACAGCTTGGAATAATGGAGAGGGAAATGGGATAGAAAGTATTGTAAGTGGAAGCTGTAAGCATCCATCTTTTAATAATAACAAACTGCTGAATCCTCATTTTCCATCAACTGTTTTTTTTCAATATAAAATGGAAGATACTGATGGAAATAGAGTTGATTTTAGTGATGTGCATGAATTAAAACCCAATGGACTTCCTAAATGGTGTCCATTGCCAATAGATGAACAAAAATAAAAAAGGAATAGAATATGACAAAATGTACAATAATAAAAAGGAAAAAATGCAGGGATTGCATACACATGTTTAGGCATGAATTTAATCGTAGTATGTGCTATTGTAATGCACAATTAAGTGACACATCTTATAAGAGAAAAAGAGTTAGTCCGATTTCGGACGTTTGTCATTATTTTCATTTAAAAGACAAATAGATATGAAAAGTATTGAAGAAGCAGCAAAAGAATATGCCGAAAACAAGGAAATTGACCCACCTATATTCTCAGCATATAATGCCTTTAAATTCGGCGTTGCATTCGCGCAACAGTGGATTCTATTAAGCGAAGAGTTTCCAAAAGAAAAAAGTAGTGTGTTGATTAGATATAACAATACCGAATATGTTTCTTTTATTAGGTATTGGATTAAAGAATTTAATAATTCTGATACTATCACCCATTGGAGACCAATTAAATTAATCTAAAATCTAAAATAATGATAACAATCCCCATAAAAATAAAGAAAGAAGACAAATTGATAATAATCAAGCATCTTGAATCTGCATGTAAAATCCCGTCAGATTTAAGCAATTTAAACCAAATGGTTGCCTACGAACAGTATATTGACGTCTTGTCAAAATTACGAGCCACACAGCATAATTCTAAAGCCATACGCTTGAATTTATCGCAGGCACGTGGTTTTTGGTCGTATTTAAGCAATGTTTATGTAGAAATCGGCGATTATGAATTAGCAAACGGAACTATCCTTGCCGAAAGGATAAGAAAAGATATTGTAAGGAAAATACTTACGTTAAAATAGGGATATTATGGCGAAAAAAGGCGGATATAATAGGTTGAATTATTTAAACCGATGCAAAATAATCATTGGCATTTTAGGCGCTCATTACAGAGAGGGCATTACGACCTATTCAGGTGTCTTCCGCGCTTATATCCTGCCGTTTTACCCCATGAGTTATAAATCCTTTATGAAAATGGTCAACATGCGAAATGTTGATAAGCAAATTAAGGAGGAAATGGAACGCATCGGAAATCCTACCGAAAAGACGGAAGAAATAAACCCAAACCAATTAGCGCTTTTTGAATAAAAAATTGTATCTTTGCAAATTATTTTTTACAAAATACAAAGTTATATGAAATCTATATTAAGTACATCTGCAGTAAAAGGTTTAGCGGCATTTATATTAATCATTGATATTATTGGATTGCTGGCTGCTATTGTTTTAATTTCCGATATTGAAGAAGGAAGCGTTCAATTAGCCGTAGGTATAACATCTGCTATTTCATTTATTCTGATGCTTGCAATAGTCTTTATTCTTATATTACTGGCAGAAATAAGAGACAATACAAAGATGGAAGAGGAATGCGAAGAATACGGTAATGATTTTTCTTACTTACAGTCGGATGATTATGAAGATTGGAAAAAAAGCAATCCAGACGGAACAATCAACGAATATTATTCAACATTAAGAAATAAAAGATAATTATTTCTTCAAAATCCTATCCGCCCCCTCCTCCATAATTTCCACCACTTTATCGTCAAAGGTTTCGGATTCTCCCATAAATTGCCGTTTTGGAATGGTTACATTGTGGTTTCGTCCGGCGGTGGTAGTTCCTTCGTTGTGGGCGGATGAGTATTCGGTGTCGCTAATCACCGTCACCTGTCCGGGTTCGGCATCATATTCTAAGGATTTTTTCAAATTGCCCGTTCTGTCCAATATTTTATCTTTGCTGTCCCTGTTGATGGCACGCCTTTCGCCCGCGTTTCTTCCCCGCGTGATGGTTCTGTAATTACGTTCATTTTCCCTGCGTTTAACTTCTTTCCATGGCTCAAAGGCATTATCAGTGAACCCTTGATTATCGAAACTTTCAGTAAAAAAGTTCACGGCTTCAACGCCGATTTCACGCGGTAAGTCTCTGTCAAACCAACGCTTAAACTCCTTGCTTGCTCCTTGTAATTGTTCGATACATTCTTCTATTGTCATTTTTTTATTAGTTTTGCGTTTTGTATTAAAAAAAAATGTATCTTTGCAGTTCAATTGGCGAGCCTGCGAGTTCGCCGTCTGTAAGCCTCTTGCAACTGCGGGAGGTTTTGCGTTTATATAAGCCTTATAGTTCCGCTATCAGTTAAAATATGCACCTCTTTCAAGTTTCCTAATACCCTTTTAATTTCTTCTTTTACTGCCCTGTGTGAAATTTTTATTCCTTTTAAATCAATAATGATTCTATCGGATTGACTTCTACCTTTTTTAACCATTCTTTTTATATTCAATATTTCAAACGGACGTTCAAAACTTTCATATTCATAAAACAATCCTCTAATTAATAAATCCGGCTGTTTGGCTTCATAAGCCCCCATGTATATATATTGGTATAAATCCCCTTTGCTTGCGCTTAATTTTGGCATAATATACACAGGATTTCCTTTTTTTACAAACTCACCGGCAATCAATTTTAAATCTTCAAAATCTGATGCTTTTTTATTCTGCAAGGGATGCACAAAATATCCTCCTTCCTGTTTTTGAAACTGAGTTTTAAATATTTGCTCGCTTACAAACGAATCAACCCGTTCCCGTGTTTGTTTATCCGCCCGTTCAAAGTATGGGTGCTTGTCGGTAAATATTTCCCTTGTTTTATAGGGATTTCCTTCTAATCCGCGAGCGGGTTTTACTATCTTTTCCGGTCCTGCCGTTGCAGGCTTATTTGTTTGTCGCCAGTTGCATTTGCAATTGTATAGATTGCCCGGTTGGTTGTTTTGCCAAAAAGGGTCGTCCATCGGAAGTATCAATCCCCAAAACGCCCGATGTTCTTCTCTTGGTTGGTAAGCGGTGGATGGCAACCATTCCAAGTTCGGGAACAAGTCTGCATCTTTTTGAAAGTTTCCAAACTGCCGCGCCGTTCTTGCACGGGCAACAGTGGTATTGTATTCCGTTATCTGAAATCGGTTTCCTGCCTGTAATATCTGTTTTGCATTAGCATCATAATTTTTAGCATCTTTTTCGTAGGCTTTTACTAAGGCATTTTTAAAGTATTCTGCCTTGTATGCGGAGAATTTTATTGTATTTGCCTGCATTTTATAAAAGAACTCTACATGCTTGGGATTTTCGCTTGTGGGTTTGAAAACCTGAGAAATTGCCTTGTTAAAATTTTTGGAATATAGGTCAAATAATTGTTGTGCTGCAACATTATTATTACCCTCTTTAATTGCCGTTGAAGCATCGTTTAAAAGGCTCAGTTGGTGCAAATATCCCGATGCCACAAAATCGGGCAAAGAGGCTTGTAAACTATCCCCGTACAGCGTTTCCAAGTCCAACCCCGCTATCCGCTGTGTCTTAGCGAGGTTTAGCCGAAAAAATCCGTTAGGGCTGTATTGTCGGACATCGGATGTCGGACATCGGACATCCCTAAACTTTGTTGGTTAGTGCGGGGTTCTTTTTCGTCAAGCGGTGTACCGTAAAATTCTTCAATGTAATCGGTTTTTATGTTGTAGCCGTTGCGCATCAGTATTTCGTCAATAACAATTTTATCTTTTGGGCTGGACACTTCTTTGTCCATGATGGACATGTAAAAACCTTCCGGAATGTCAAACCCCCAATAGCGAAGTATAGGGAAAAGGTCATCCGTTACCCAATCTTGTATATCTTGTGCATCCGCTGCCGTAATTTCGTTGTAGATAGACAGGTGAACATTTGCCTGCGACTGAGAGCTGCCGTCATCCATAGTCATTGTTTGCCCGACTATACCTTTGCTAATCTCTTTATTGATAGCCTGTATTTTTTCATAGAATACCCGGAAGGCATCATTTTTTTGATTCTCTATAAATTCAATATCTACCTGTTTGTCAAAGATGCCGTAAGATGCTGTTCCCATAAATTCAAGCCATGTTTGGAGTTCGTTCCTATGTTTATCGCTTTGAATGGCAGTCCTGGCGATTCTAATAGGTATTCCAAAAATCTGTTCAAATTCATCCCAACTTGCCCATGAATGCCTTTTAAAAATAGTCATGGGTGCGATGCGTTCCAGTGTGCCGATGGCATTGTCTCCTAATTCTATGTACAGGAAAAAGTTTGGAAAATCTCGAAAATGAATAGCATCTGAATTAGGGTCAAAGGCATTTTTTACCAATACGCCTCTTTCAGGAATGACATTTTCACGCGGAAGTTCCAATATTTGACGGTTTGGGCTGTTCAGATTATTGGCAAATAAGAGCGTATAACCAAAAAACTTGCTTTCCATTGCTTTTTTAACCATCGTTCTAAACCAGCGTGTTTGAATCATGGGAGAGCGTTTTTTGTCAATGTTTCCTTCCGCATCTTTAATTACAAATTCTTTATTGACAATCCGCAAAATACGGTTTTCGATAGCACCCTGCAAATGGTTGTCCAACATGGCATCTTTGTACAATTGCTGTATAAAGAATGTAATCGGATTAAACGGGTCTCTGCGCATAGTTCGTGCCGATTGCCAATCTGTTATTTCTTTTCGGTACAGGGACTCAAAAAAGCGGAAATAATCTATTTCAATTTTATCGCTTCCCCGTGTATCTACCAATTGCGGTCTTTTCCCGTGCCGCCTTGATTGGGTTGCTGGTGTCGAAAGTGTTAAACCTTTTTCCGTAATATCTGTTGTGCTTGTCATTACATAATTAATCGTATTCATTCTTTTGATTCTTAATAGTTAATTAATACTTAGAACTATATCGCGTATTTCCGCCAAATCGGGTGCTTCCTGTTGTGCCTGTGATATCGTCTGTGTTTTCGGGTATTTTGGGCAGTGTTCCGTCTGCGAACTCACCTTTATTTAATTTCTCAAGCCACGCCATGGCTTCCTCATATCGGCGCATTGCAACAAGGTTTTGTTCCCGTGTATGCCGCTCGTAGATTTCATATATTACTATGTCTTTTAGACGTTTCAATGTCGCCAAATGCCTGTCGGTTCCCGTTTGCGAAAATATAGTATCCACATCATAGAATCTGCTTAGATAGCCTTTCATTAGGCTGATGCTTTCTTCAATAATAGCCTCAATAATGCTATCGTCAAGATTAGTTGTTTTGTCTATAAGTGGAATTTGCGCCACCGTATGTAATTCTTCTTTTGTCAAAAACATTTAGTATCCTCCTCTTTTTCGTTGTACAATAATAGGTTTGTTGTTATCTTCATATTCCGCCTCGCCAAACCCAACAAGATTTTGCAGTTGAATAATCAAATCCGTAAGCGAATCGGGAAAATCCACAGGATATTTACCTCCTTTTTCAAAGTTAAGCATTTGTGCTTTTGCCTCTGTCCAGTCGGGATTATGTTCCAGTTCCCTGCTAAATACCAATACGCCCGAAAGCAGGGCATTGACTAAAACAGTATCTATTTTTGTGAATTTATCTACCGTACTGCGTTGCGGTTGTGGAATTTGAAAACATTTATATTTAATGGCTGCCTGTCTCCACTGAGGTTCATAAACAGCCTCCTGTGCAACACTGGCATCGTAAAAGGACATTAAAGCACTGTTTTCTTTCAGCACTTCCTTTGCCTTTCGGTAATGATATTCAAGTGCAACGCTGATGTCTGTTTGTCTGCAGAACACATCCGTTACCACTATTTGCATGTTTTTTACTCCTGCTGTGGCTTTTGCCTTGTGGCATGCCTCGCTTGAATAGGCTAAATCCCAATTTTCAGCAATCAGTTCATAGTCTTTTAAGGGTAGCGGTTCAACCATTTTTATCATACCCTCTTTTATACGTTTTCCGGCATTGATGGGAGTGTTGTAAAACTCACCACTGAGGGTTTCCTTGTCGTTTTCGTATTGCTCTTTTTTTCTAAGGCAATCATTGTGGGTATATCGTTCTATCCATGACGGAGTCCAATCGCTTGTGTTTTCCTCATTTATTTGGTTATAATACTTGTCTGTCAAATTTATAAGATACAAAGTGGCGAATTTTTTCCTGATAATTTGGTTTGTCTTTGTATCTATTTTTCTGAGGTCAACGCCTTTCTTTTTTGCCAATTTTTCAATAAAACCGTTTTCGGTGAAATAGTTGTTGTTTACTACTGTTCGCTCGCTGTGAATAGAAAACGCCCCTTGCACATCCCCTGTTATCTTCTGAACATACTCATCCACAAGGCGCGGATTCATAGACCGTTTTTTATCTTCTATGTCATCTACAGAGACATATTCCAAACGCACTCCGTTTGCTCTCAATCCACGAAACGGTTGGTCTATACCCAAAGACATAAACGTACACCTATCTTGTGTCTCAAACTGCCCGTCCGCCCAGTTTCCGTAACTTTTTTGAATGCCAAAATCCCGTATTATTCTGTTGTTTGCCTCAAACTGAACCTGTAAATCCTGCAATAATTGACACGCCATAGTTTCATTTGTGCCGATTATCAAAAAGAACTTTGCCAAGCCGTTTTCTTTCAGTGCAAACGGGTATCCTAAATTGGCATGTGTGGACTTTGCCCCGCCTCTGAATATAGTATTGAAAAGAGTAATGAACTGCTTATGAAAAAGTTCTTTATATATAGCCGTATGATACCACGCACAGGCACTTTCCGCCAAAGGAATGGGAGTATCCTTTCCAAAATAGTAACTAAAAAGCTGCCCGTAATTTTCAGGTTTAAGCAAGTATTTCACACGTGCCTCTTGTGCTTCGGGGCTTTCTTCAATTAAGGTTTCAATGGTTGCCTTGTTGATTTCCCGTGAGCGCAATTTGTAACGTTCAAGCAGTTCTTTATATTCTTTTTTGGTCATTTTATTTGGTGATTTGCTTATTTGTTGATTTGCTTATTTGACGTGTAATACAGGCAAATCTTTTTTAATTCCAATGCTGTGAAATTCTTTGGAAAGATGCCTCTTTGTCTCATGGATTTAAATTGTTCTTTGGTAATCATTTTTGCCCTGCCTCTGCATTTGATGACAAATATTTGGCAACCGTAATTTTCACTCAGCTCATTAGCCTTCCATTTAATGTACCGGAAAACAAGCACCGTATATGCCTTTTTAAAAAAGGAAATAATTTGTTTCCACTCTGCTATTAGCCCTTGTATATATTTTTTAATCATATTAAAATACTGTTTAATTATCGTTTAAAGCCTCTGCGGTTGTATTTGTCAAAATAATATCTGTTTTATTTCTCACGGCTATCAGTACCAATAAGGCAGCCTCTTTTTCCTTTTTATTTTTTCCGTTTTGAACATCTTTTATCAGTTCATCGGTAAGCAGTTCGTAGTTGCTATACATATAGGATAACATTTTCTTTTTGTCGGATAGTTTTTCAAAGGCGCTGGCATATTTAGCGGCTTCGTCTGGTTTTATTTTAGGTGTTTTTCCGTCTCTTAGGTCTGCAAAACTTTCTAAAATAGTATTGCGTATTTCCTGCAATGATATATAACTGGATTTTCTTGCTTGTTCAAAATCCTCCTCTTTTTCCCAACGTTTTAATGTCTTAATAGAAACGCCCAGTATGTCTGATATTGTTTCCAAATCAAACATTTTTACGTACATGTCTTTTGCCTGCGACCTCTTTTTATCCGTTTTCTCCTTTGTGTATCTTGCCATAATGCAAAGGTATTTTTTATATATATTTGTTTTGTATTTTATACCAAGAATAGGTATAGTTATACCAACGCTTGGTATAAAATTTAAAACATGAAATTTTGCGTGTTATCTTTGCAGCACTTTTATTTTTTGTACTTAAAAACGACAGAGAAAATGGCAAAGGAAAAGAGGGCGCTGCCCGAAATATTAGAACAGGATTTTATCATTTGCGACAATACCTTGAACCGCAAAGGATGGAGGCTGCTTGTTGAAGGAATAGACATGGAGGGTTTTTTAAAGAATCCTGTCTGTATCACTGAGCATAATATGAAAAGTATTCCTGTTGGGAGATGGAAAAATTTACGTGTAGAGGGTGAAAAATTTTTAGGCACGTTGGAATTTGATAAAAACGACGAACTGGCGGTTACATTATATTGGAAGTATAAAGATGGTTTTATGAATGCTGTTAGCATAAGTGTTGTTCCAATAGAAGAAAGTGAACAGTTAAATATGCTTGTTGCCGGTCAGCGATATCCAACTCTAATAAAAAGTGAATTATGGGAAATCAGTATAGTTACTGTTCCTGGACAAAAAAACGCAGTGAAATTATGCACCCCTGAGGGTGGCGATTATAAATTAAATGTATTAGATAATAAAAAAGAAAATCAAATGAACAAAGACGAAAAAGATAAATCTTCTGAGGAAGATTTGCAAAAGAAATTAGATGCAGCGAATGAAAAAAACGTTGCAAATTTGGTAAAACTGCACGTTCAACGCGGTGTAGTTGCGGATGGAGAGGTTGAGTCTCTCAAAAAACTTGCATTGCAAGATTACGATACGGTTGAAAAAATGCTGGATGCGAGAACGCCAGCCAAAAAAGAAGAGGAAATGCCGGATGGAAAAGAAAAAGAAGAAGAGGGCAAAAAACTTGCTAATGAATTGAGGAAATTAAACCTCAATTCCGAACAAGGAAAATCCCCTAAAAGTAAACATGATGACTGGACTTTTTATGATTATTTCAGAAAAGACCCAAAGGCGTTGGATGCAATGCGGGAAAATGAACCCGAAAAGTACAAACAATTGGAGGCTGATTTTGCCTTACAGGCAGATGCAAGTAATTTGGTTTATAACCCAAAAAAAAGTAAGTAAATTTAAGTAAATAACGAATAAAATATTTAAGAAATGAGACGAATAATTGGATTATTGACGTTAGTAGCTGTTGCAATAGTAGCAACGGCAGAGATTATGTGTGGTGGAAATGCGAGCGTGTCCCGCCATATTTCAGAGTTTGGCGTATTGGCAATGGCAGCTCCAGCTGTTACGTTGGATACGCAAAAGATAGTATTTTTAACCTCTTTAAAAGAGGAGTACGAACAGATTGACACGTGGTTGAATGAGGCGGAAGATTTAAGTGCTTTTGTGGAACATGGGCAAACCTTAGTCTTTCCCGAAGCGGGTGCAGACCCTGCCGTTTACAAAAACAGAGTAACGGATATTGATTATGTAGAACCGAAAGAAACGGTATTTAAATCCGATTTGGATGTTTACGATTCTCAGAATTACAAAATCAGAAATATCTTCTTACATGCGTTGCCGTTTGAAAAAGTTCAGCATTATACAAGAAAGTCCGCTAAATCTATCATTAAACAGCAAAATGCAGATGCAGCCTTTACTTTCGCTCCCACCAATGCAGGAAGAAAGAAAATTATATTACCTACTACGGGCGATGTGAGGGATGGTATCAAAATGTTTAGACTGGATGATATTGCAAAACTGGCTCGTGCTTGCGACAATGAAGAGTTCCCTGACGGACGGAATTTAGTCCTCACTTCGGATATGTGGTGGGATTTGGTTTTGCAAAACGACATCTTGAAGGCTCAGTTAATGAATAGTCAGCATACGGGTAGAATTAATCCTTCTTTTGTGGAATATCACGGAATTAAAATTCACAAGTCGTTGGGCGAAAAATTAGGCATTGTTTGGGATTTATCCATAGATGAGAAAGCAGACCAGGGAACGCTGGCAGATGTATCAAGCGACCTTGTTCCGGCATCCTTGTTTTTCTGTGCTAACCAAGTGTTCAGAGCGGGCGGAAATATGGAAATGTTCTATTTGGATAAATCTACTAATCCAAGTGGTAGAGCCTACGAATTTGGATTCCAACACAGATTTAAAGCCGATTTCCAAATGGATGCTGAACGTTATTCAGGATTAGTTTATTTAGACAAAGCATAATAACAAACAAAATGAAAATTCGTAGCGAGGTCTATAAGGAGTTAAGAGATAGGTTGTTGGAAAAAATGCCCGACTTGCAATATGTTGATTTGCAAAAAGGGCAGTTTGACAACAAACAAAAAAACTACCCCATTCCATTGCCTGCCTGTTTGGTAGAGTTCAAACAGGTGCAATGGTCGGAATCAACAGGCGGACAATTGGGCGATTGCACAATAAGCATTCGTCTCTACATAGACCACGTTACGGATTCATTTAACGGAGCGGAACAGGAAGAAGAAACCATCAAATTATTGGATAATCTTGATAATATATATGAAAATATGCAAGGGTATTCAGGTGAAAATTTTAATCCGTTAAATCGGATATCAGATACAATAGTTGGATACGGTGAGAGATACGTATGTTATCAAACCGATTTTCAAACAACCTTATTTCAT
>WQSU01000047.1 GCA_009787675.1 Lentimicrobiaceae bacterium | reverse complement strand
TACAGGTGGAGTACGTAGATGAAAATTTAACCTCTCAAACATCTCTTTAATATCGTTAATTATTAATCAATTATAAAATTATATTCAGATGAAAAAAATTTTTGTAACCATTTTTTTAGCTATTAATATTTTAGCTGTATATTCACAATCGTTTACCTTGAGGGGAACTGTGGTAAATGAAAGTAACGAACCCGTTGTTTTACAAGTATATGACAAAGAATCGCAAAAGATAGGAGTATCTACTGATGATTCCGGCAAGTTTAAAATTACTTTGCCTGATACTGTAAAATACAAGACTTTGGTATTTTGGTCTATATTTTATATTCGACAGGAATATACGATAGACTGGAGTAAAAATGATATTCGGATCGTCATGATAAAAGATAAAAATGCCTATTTGCAAGAAGTTGAAGTTACTTATATTCCTCCTGTATTTAGTGCAGAAAATACTACTTCATCTGAAAAACTAACAGGAGAACCTGCCCTATCTAAATCGGCAAAACCGGCAACCCCTTCTTCTGTTCAAAATAACATTAAATCCGGTATGCTTACCGCAGGCGAGGTCAATGACTTTGCCAAATGGCACCTGTGGAGCAATATTTTGAAAAATAATTTTAAAGAATATGCCAGTAGTTGGGATTTTAGACCACTCCATCGTTACATTGCGCAACTGACCAATAAGCAGGGAATGCCAATTGTAAATGCACGAGTCATACTGAAAAACAACAACGGCAACCTCTGTTGGCAAGCCAAAACCGACAATACCGGTAAAGCCGAATTGTGGGTTGATTTTTTCAAAGTGGAAACAGAAACCGATTTAACCGGTTTGAAACTCGTGTTTGAATACGAGGGACAATTTGTAGAAATAGACAATGTAACACCTTTTGAACAAGGCATTAACATGGCACAAATACAAGCCGAATGTAAAAAACGGCATGCAATTGATCTGTTTTTTATGATTGATGCCACCGGATCAATGGGGGATGAAATGAGATATTTACAAGTAGAATTAGAAGACATTATTCAAAAAATAAACAATCAACAAATAGAATCACAATTGCGAACGGGCTGTCTTGTGTATCGTGACCACAATGACGCTTATTTAACTCGAAAATCTTCTTTGAACAGTGAGGTGGCTACAACGCTTGATTTTTTAAGGAAACAATCGGCAGACGGAGGTGGCGATTATCCGGAAGCCGTAGATATGGCTTTGTTTGAAAGCATCTCTAATGAAGATTGGAATGAAGAGGCGTTAGCTCGCATCCTTTTCATAGTTTTAGATGCTCCTTCGCACACGGAACCGGAGGTTATTGCAAGACTTCAATCGCAACTGCATCTGGCAGCGGAAAAAGGAATTCGCATTGTTCCAATTGCATGCAGTGATATTAGAAAAGATGGAGAATATTTAATGCGTACTTTTGCTTTGGCAACTAACGGCACTTACTTGTTTTTGACCGACGATAGCGGAATTGGAAACGCACATATTAAACCCACAACCGACAAATATGATGTTGAAAAACTGAATGATGCCATTGTTCGCGTGGTTAAGCAATATACTCAAATGCCCGACTGTAACAATCCAAAATGGGCAACACAAAACAAAAGCATGGAACAGAGCGACAATTTCGTACCCAACCCTTATGACGAAAAACCGGAAACAGGCGCCAACCAATTAACCGTGCCGGATATTATCAAAGTGTATCCAAACCCGTGCAACAACATTCTGAAAATTGACATAAGAAAAAGCGATGTAAAAGATATTTACCTCGTAGATATGACCGGAAAAACACTTTTTGCAACACCAGTATCCTCCCAGAAGATGATTGAATATAATGTACGTTCGTTATCCACAGGCATTTATTTTGTAAAAGCATTTTACAAAGGTAAATGGTTTAGTGAAAAAATTATTGTGACGAAATAATAAATAACTAAAAAAACATAGTAGCTTGTTACAAAATATTTGCTAACTGCTCCTTCATCTTTTCCGCCTCATCTTTCATCAAAACTACAATTTGCTGTATATTAAAATCATTGGCTTTTGAACCAATGGTGTTAATTTCTCTGCCTATTTCCTGAATGATAAAACCTAATTTTTTACCGGCGTTATTTTCTTTCATGGTGTCCATAAAATATGCACAATGTTTGCGCAAGCGAACTTTTTCTTCGGTAATGTCCAATTTTTCCAAGTAGAAAATCAACTCTTGCTCCAATCGATTGAGGTCGTATTTTACGGGCATATTTTCGAGGTTCTCAATCAATTTTTTCTTCAATTCGGTGATACGATTATTTTCAAACGGCTTAATATCATCTATCATCTTTGATATTAATTGAATACGATATGTAAAATCTTTTGATAATGTATCACCCTCTTCTTCTCTGAAACGGTTTACGGATTCACAAGCAGTTTTTACGCCTTCAAAAACTATATTCCATAAGTTTTCGGAAATCTCTTCTTTTGGAGTGGAAATAACATCCGGTATGCGTAACATTTGCGCAAAAATATCTGTATCTTTTGGATTATTAATTTGTTTTGACAACGCTGTTAATTTCTCGAAATAAGCTTTTGCCAAGTTTTCGTCAATAGAAACGGTGGGGTTATCGGTTTTTTCTACATAGATACAGAGTTCTATTTTTCCTCTTTCCAACATCTTGGTTGCCAAAGATCTTATCTCATTCTCTTTGTCGCGGAAGAGCGGTGAAATGCGGGCGCTCAAATCTAATTGTTTGCTGTTTAACGATCGTATTTCAATAACAATCGTTTTTCCTTCGCAGTTTAAGGTGGCTTTTCCAAAGCCTGTCATTGATTTTATCATAAGTTATAAATCTACACCTATCCCAACCCTAAAAAACGGGTAATAATTATAATAGTAATTTTGAATGGTAGGTTGGTTTAATGGAATATTGAAAAGTATTAAAGCTTGAAAATAAATACGTTGTGATATATATTGTTTGTAACCTCCCCCCAACACCACATAATGAAAATTTTCCACCTGTTTTGGCGATCCATCCAACCACTTGAAATGGAGTTGTGAAAACTCATAGCCCACGTGTGTTACAATCTTCTTAATAATTATGGGTTCCAGCGCAATACCAAGTCCCCAAACGTGTGAATTGTAATAAGATCTTCGCCACATGTAAGAATATTGGGCATTTGCTACAACATGCAACCATGGGGTAGCATATACTCCCACTTGCGGAGACACTTCAATGGTGTTAAAATAAGCTCCAAATTGAAAGCCAAAGCCACCTCCGGTAGTAAACTTCGGTTTTTTCTTTACTCCAGGCGCTTCTGTTTGCATGCTCTTCGGAAGGGGAGGCTTTTCCGTTTGGGCTATGCTGGGGAGTGTGGCAAAAAGGAGAAAGCAGAAAAGGAGAAAGGAATAAGAGGTGAGGAATGAGCGATGAGAAATGAGAGGTGATAAGTATTTGTACATTGAACTTTGAACCTTAAACATTGAACATTAAATTGTAAATGATTAAAACGTTGCGATCTATTTCTTATTATAAGTACAATCAATCACGATGAATTTACGTATTGCGGATTAGACAAACTAAATCTTGTAGGTTTTTTTCAAATTCACCAAAGCTAAGAATATTCCCAACTCTAAAAACTCCATCTTCTTTAATTAGTTGAGGACAATTTGCATGCTTAGATTTCCATATGTCCATTGCAGATTCGCATTGTATTAATTAAAACTCAATATAATACCTCAATTTCTCAATCAATTCTTGATAGGCATTGGTTGCTTTCTGCACCTCTTCCATAGAAACAAAATTGCCGTTTTTTTCACGATAATTGATAACCAGTTTGGCTAAATATGAATCAATGTAGGGATGTGTTACCAATTCTTTGTAAGTAGCTGTGTTAATACTTATTTTACGGATTAACAAGTGGTTTAACGTAAAATATTTTTTCAAAAACTCTACTTCAATATTTTGAAGAATATAGATCTCTTTTAACTGCTCAAAAGCGTAAAAGCCGCCAAGTTTGTCGCGATATTCCACCAATTTTTGTGCACGTTTGCTGCCAAACTGTGGAACAACCACTATGTCAGAACTATCGCATACATTCAGTTCCAGTTTTAGAATAGCATATTGTGGCTGTTTCTCCTGTTTTTCAAAAGGAGTGTTTTTTTTATTTTTTGAAGAATCATTAGGATAATATTCTCTTCTATTTTGTTGATAATTATTAATATATCTTACTTTTCGCGCATTTTCAATAGAATCTTCCAAAAATTGCTGACTGGCTTCAAAGTGTGTTACCAATTCTTTAAAGGCTGTAAAATCAACTGGTTTTGTTGGTTGTGCTTCATATAATACAGAAAACAATAGTTGGATAATAATGCAAAGCAGTAGAAAGGTTGCGGCAATCCATTCGCCGCGTGTAAAATGGGGCATAGAAGTAGTTTAGATTATTGATGATTTTTTTCCGTAAATATAAAACGATTCCCCTTACATTCAGAATGTTGAAAATGTACAAAAAGAATAAAAAAAAGCACTTTTTATTTGAAGAAAAGCATTTTTTCAAAAATCGAAAAAAAAGAGGAGGAAAAATTTGGAAGGATTTTACCTGTTTTTCCGCAATCTTAGGAATTGTTTTTTTATTCCCACTCAATCGTTGCCGGCGGCTTGGAGCTGATGTCGTACACCACGCGGTTAATTCCTTTCACTTTGTTAATGATTTCGTTAGAGATTTTGGATAGAAACTCGTAGGGGAGTTTTGCCCAGTCTGCCGTCATGCCGTCGGTAGAGAGAACTGCCCGGAGCGCCACGGCGTTTTCGTAGGTTCTTTCGTCGCCCATAACGCCCACCGATTGAATGGGCAGCAAGATCGCACCTGCCTGCCACACTTGATGATACAAGCCGTGTTCTTTTAAGCCGCCAATGAAAATATCGTCGGCATCTTGTAAAATGCGTACTTTTTCGGGTGTAATCTCTCCCAAAATGCGCACGCCCAAACCCGGTCCCGGAAATGGATGCCTCTGTATCAACGATTCTGGAATACCCAGCGCTTTGCCCACTCTGCGCACTTCATCCTTAAACAACAGATGCAGAGGTTCTACCACCTTCAAATGCATCTTTTCGGGAAGCCCGCCCACATTGTGGTGCGATTTGATGACCATACCCGTGATGGATAACGACTCAATGCGGTCGGGATAAATCGTACCTTGCGCTAACCATTTAATATCTTGTAACTTGTGCGCTTCTTCATCAAACACATCAATAAAACCTTTGCCTATGATTTTGCGTTTGGTTTCAGGATCGGTAACCCCTTTTAATGCATCGTAGAAACGGGAAGCCGATTGTACTCCAATGACATTCAGTCCCAATGTTTTATAATTTTCAAGAACCGTTTCAAACTCGTTTTTGCGCAGCAATCCGTTGTCCACAAAAATACAGAAGAGGTTCTTGCCAATTGCTTTGTTCAGCAGCACGGAGGCTACGGTAGAGTCCACCCCGCCCGACAAACCGAGCACCACGCGGTCGTTTCCCAATTGTTCTTTCAATTCGTGAACGGTAGTTTCGATAAAGGAAGCCGGCGTCCAATCTTGTTTACAGCCACAAATATGCTGCACAAAATTGTTGAGGATGATTGTACCGTCTTCACTGTGATACACTTCCGGGTGGAACTGCACTGCCCAAGTGTTTTCGTTTTCAATTTTATAGGCAGCCACCTCCACATCGGCGGTGCCGGCAATGATTTTGAAATTTGCGGGCGCTTGCGTAATCGTATCCCCGTGAGACATCCATACTTGTGAGTTTTTGCGCACACCTTTCATTAATACGTCGGTTTCATCAATAAAAGAGAGATGGGCGCGTCCATATTCGCGGGTGCCTGCTTGCGCCACCGTGCCACCCTCTTTTTGGGCAAGCAGTTGTGCGCCGTAGCAGATACCGAGCAATGGAAACTTCCCTTTAAACAACTCAAAGTCAGGCTTAAATGCTTCCGGTTGGTTTACCGAAAAGGGGCTGCCCGACAAAATAACACCCTTCACCCCTTCTGTGTTTTCGGGAAACTTATTGTACGGAACAATTTCGCAATAGGTGTTTAATTCTCGTACGCGCCTCGCTATCAACTGTGTTACTTGCGAGCCGAAGTCTAAAATGATTATTTTTTCATTCATAAAATCTGAAAACAAAATTGAGCGGCAAAAGTAAGGTTTTTAGCCAATTTTTGAATTTTCACCGTCATAAAATTTCATATATTTTTGCCGCGTTGAATATAAAAAGATGATGTAGCATAATAGGACAAAAAACTATTACTTTTTAATTACCTGATTATTATATAATGAATAGTAATCCTTTTTAAACAGCCTTTTCCCTTTTAATAATTTTAAAAACATGTAGCCCAAATGCAAGCCAACGGATGTACTACGGAAATTAACCCAGCCACTACTTTGACTTTCAGCAAGTATTACATCGGTAGTTTGATAACGTACTTTTACTCTATCAACAAAACAAATTTGCGCATTAACTCCAAATATGAAATTATGTGCTTTGTTTTTTTTTCCATTCACTAAAAAATTCAATGCGATGAATAAGTCAGGAACAGCATTATTTTTGCTTGGCATTTCTATTTTAACTGTGGCATACTCCACATTTGGTGGGTATCCTTCTCTGGGCTCTTCCACAAAAGCTTTTACATCATCAAACTTTCTGCTTTTTAGAAAAGGAACAAATTTGACTCCAATTTGAGGATGGATAAACATTTGGGGATGAATGGGCGCCAAGTAGGAAGCCATGACTGCCAAGCCTGAATATGGAAAACGATATTTATATTCTTGTGATGTGCCCTCCGGATGCAGTAATACTATTGCATTATCAAAATACATTGTATCTGGTTGAACTAAAGCAAATGGAGGGACAATAAGCCAAGTTTTTAACATCATACCAAGTGGAATATCAATTCCAATACCCCAACCTTTTTTTAGTGCGCAATTGTATTTGATGGATAAGTCAGGTACAAAAATGGAAGTGCTCTCTCCCCAAAAACTTGGCAGATAATCTGGATCTGCCTCAAAATTATATTGTATATAAGTATTAGGATAATTACCACCAATGTTAACCACAAAACCAAATGAGTGTACAGGTTGATTAAAATCAAATGTTTTAGGTTGACTGCGACTGCGGCGTTCTTGTCTAACTGCTTTTCTATCATAAGTTTTAGGCAATCCCACAAATTGGTATCCAAAATTAATCCCAAAAAAGGTAGAGCCTATGGAAATATCGCAATCTTTTTCTACTTCTGTAAACGGTGGTGTGATGCTGTAATAACCTTTATATCGTGGCGTAAAGCCAAGATTGAGATTAAGACCAAGTATAAAATTGTTGCGTGGGTTGCGTTTTGTATGAAAAAGGAGATCAATGCCAGCAACGAGGTCAGGAACAAATTTCCTTGTAGCATTTACCGTTTCAAAATACATGTAGTTTTCTTTTATTTCATTATCTTGAATGAATTCATTTAAATATTTATGTTCATAAAAAAGATAATAAGGAAATTTTAAGCCAATAGTTGGTTGGATAAATAAAAAAGGAGTTATTTTATTGATGTAAGAAATCTTAGAACTAATTCCAAAATAGTCAAAAGTTCCCAAAAGAGGATAAAAGACAGCCCAATGCCATGGACTCCCAACTTTAAAATTATCAGGTCTATTCTTAAAACGAGGCATAAAAGAAGCAACCATTACATCTAACGAAAAGCCAAAGCCTGACGGATAGGTTAAATTGTAACCGATAGTCCATTCCGCACCATACGAAGTCAATGGATCCCAACCCTGTTTGGGATCAGGATTTTGATTAGTGAATTTTGCCTTAGGATAAATGGCATTATTATGGTAAAACCGAAATGAGTGTACCGGTTTATAATGAAAATTTTTATCCTGAACCGTTAAAGGCAGATCTTGCCCTAAAAGTGAGTATGTGGAAAAAAGGCATATAAACACCCCAACAAAGAGGTGTTTATATGTCTTGACAATAAAATATAAGTTGCATTACACTATAATTTTATATTAACAATCCGATTTTAAGGCATAGTTTATGTTCTTCTTCGTAGTTGTTCCTTTTACTAAAATTGGCAGCGAAAATAGAAAAAACATTTTTTGAATACACAATTTTTCATTTTTTTCATTTCTTTGATTGATTATTAAATAGTTACGATAATATTTTGGAGCGCACAGTGTAAAATAATAAGTTTTTTTGGTATTTTTCAGCGCTATTTTAGCATTATTTTGGAGGAAAACAAAAAAAATAATTTTATAAAATTTATGAAATTGGAAATTTAATTATTTGTTATGCTCGTTTTATGGTTATAAAAATAATCAAATAAATTTTTAAAGCTATATTCGTAGATTATTTTTACGGGCAACAATCAAGATGGGTAAGATAAACACAAAGAAATTGCAAGTGAGTTTGTGAACAATTCCAAAATTTCATGTTTTTTTGCCGCGTTGAATATTAAAAGATGATTACCACTTCTGTAAAAAACCACTCCTCTCACCTTCTTCCCGTGATGGAGGAGTTTTACTCTCTGCAAGGCGAGGGTGTACAAACCGGCAAACCTGCTTATTTTTTGCGTATCGGCGGCTGTCAGGTAGGATGCCATTTTTGTGATGTAAAAGAATCCTGGAATGCAGATAAACACACCTTAACTCCAGTGGATGAGATTGTGGAAAGAATTGTAGCAAACCCTTCCCAAGCAGTGGTCGTAACCGGCGGCGAGCCCATGTTATACAATTTGAATTATCTATGTGAAATACTGAAAAACAATAACATAAAGCTTTTTTTGGAAACCTCCGGTTCTGAGCCTCTTTCCGGTGTTTGGGACTGGATTTGTGTTTCTCCCAAAAGAAACCACCCGCCCTTGCAAGAAGTTTTGCAGCAAGCCGATGAATTAAAAGTAGTAATTTGCAATGACACCGATTTTGTTTGGGCAGAAGAAAACGCCCAACAGGTGAGCCACAACTGCCAATTGCTGCTGCAACCCGAGTGGAGCGCCCGCCATGCTATGATGCCCAAAATTGTGGATTATATCTTGCAAAACACCAAATGGCGCGTCTCTTTGCAGAGTCATAAGTATTTGGGTATTCCGTGAAAAAAAGGTAATTTTTTTCTATCTTATGGTATCCGAAAAATTTTATTTTCGCGACGCAAAAAAATAATAGTTTATTAAAGTAATTACTATGGCAACAACTGCTGATTTTAGAAACGGACTCTGCATTGAACATAATGGAGATTTATATGTAATTGTTGAATTTCAACATGTGAAGCCCGGAAAAGGTCCGGCTTTTGTAAGAACAAAAATTAGAAATCTAAAAACAGGAAGAACATTGGAAAATACGTTTACTGCCGGCGTGAAAATTGATATTGCCCGCGTAGAACGCCGTCCCTACCAATTTTTATATAAAGAAGGAGATGATTCTTACAACTTTATGCACACCGATACTTTCGAACAATTGGCAATTCATGAAGATTTAATCAGCAATTCCGGATTGCTTAAAGAGGGACAAAGTGTTGAAGTGATGTACCATACCGATACCGATACCCCGCTCACCTGCGAATTGCCTCCCTTTGTAGATTTGGAAGTTACCTACACCGAACCAGGCGTGAAAGGAGATACTGCCACCAATGCTGCTAAAAGAGCCATAGTTGAAACTGGAGCCGAAGTGTTTGTGCCGCTGTTTATTGAAAGCGGCGAAAAAATTCGAGTGGATACTCGCACAAACAGGTATGCAGAAAGGGTAAAATAGTATTCTGAGCCACTTTCTGGGTGGCTTTTTTAATTAGCTGCAATTTTATGAAATTTTTAAACAAATTAACTGTAAATCAAATAATTGAAATTATCAATTCCGATATTACAGTAAAAGGAAATATCAACAACTTAATTTCGGGTATTAATGAAATTCACTCCGTTGAGATTGGTGATATTACCTTTGTTGATCATCCAAAATATTATAACAAAGTATTAAATAGTAACGCTACAGCCATAATTATTAATAAAGATGTTGAGGCTCCGGAAGAAAAAACAGTGTTAATCTCCGAAGATCCTTTACAGTGTTACTTGGATATTGTACACCATTTCGTAAAGTTTACACCTCAAAACAGTGCCATCCATCCTGATGCCAAAATAGGTGAAGGTACTGTAATTCAACCAAATGTTTTTATTGGAGAAGGGGTAAGCATTGGCAATAACTGTATCATTCATGCGAATGTGAGCATTTATGGACACACAGAAATTGGCAATAATGTGATCATCCATTCCAATTCTACCATTGGAGGGGATGCCTGTTATTTTCAAAAACGAGAAAAAGGATGGATGAAAATGACATCCTGCGGCATCGTAAAAATTGAAGACGATGTGGAAATTGGCTGTAATTGTTGCATAGACAGAGGTGTTTCCGGCGTAACTTTCGTTGGACAAGGCACCAAAATGGATAACCAAGTACAAATTGGTCATGATGCTCATGTGGGTGCCCATTGCTTTTTGGGGGCGCAATGCGGCATATCAGGGTGTACATTTGTAGATGACTTTTGCTCAATGTGGTCTAAATCAGGCGTAAACAAAGGACTTTACGTGGCAAAAAATACAACATTATTAGCGGTTTCAGCGTTAGACAAATCTATTTTTGAAGAAGGCGCCGTTTTGTTTGGACTGCCGGCAGAAGACGCCCGAAAAAAATGGAAAGAGATGGCATATATTAGAAACTTACCTGAATTATTTATAGAAATCGAAAAAATTAAAAAGAAAAATGACAACCCAAACTAAAGGAACAATTTCTCAAATCATTGGCGCCGTAGTGGATGTTCAATTTGACGATAATTGTCTAATACCTAATACTTATGACGCTTTGGAAATAACCAAAGATACAGGTGAAAAGATTATTTTAGAATGTGAACAGGATATTGGTGAAAATACGATGCGCTGTATTGCCATGGAATCTACAGACGGACTGCGTCGCGGAATGGAAGTACTTGCCTTGGAACGCATGATTTCCATGCCTACCGGAAACATCAACGGACGTTTGCTCAATGTGATCGGAGATGCTATCGATGGCATTGGGGAAATAGAATGCAGTACGCGTAAAGAAATTCACCAAGCTCCACCCACTTTTGATAACCTATCCACTTCGAAAGAGGTGCTTTACACCGGAATTAAGGTAATTGACTTGATTGAGCCTTACGCAAAAGGAGGTAAAATAGGCTTGTTTGGCGGTGCTGGCGTAGGAAAAACCGTCCTCATTATGGAGATGATTAACAACATTGCGAAGAAATATTCGGGAATGTCTGTTTTTGCAGGCGTGGGCGAACGAACCCGTGAGGGCAACGACTTGTTACGGGAAATGATTGAATCGGGTGTGATTCGCTACGGCGACAAATTTATTGAGAGTATGAATAATGGTGGATGGGATTTGGAAAGCGTGGACATGGAAGAACTGGAAAAATCGCAGTGTACCATGGTTTTCGGGCAAATGAACGAACCTCCTGGCGCTCGTGCCAGGGTTGCGCTCTCCGGCCTTACCGTTGCCGAACATTTCCGCGATGGAGATGAAAACTCCGGCGGTCGCGACATCTTGTTCTTTGTGGACAATATTTTCCGCTTTACTCAAGCCGGCTCGG
>WQSU01000046.1 GCA_009787675.1 Lentimicrobiaceae bacterium | reverse complement strand
TATAAAGCGGAAGCTGAGGGCATCAGCGTAGAAGATATTATCAACAAGTTGATGTATGACTAACAGTTATTATATTGATTCTCACGCACATCTCTACAGGGAATATTACCCCAACGACTTTCAGGAAGTGATGCAGCGTGCTGTGGAACAGCAGGTAGAAAAGGTCATTTTGCCTTGTGTCTCTGCCGAATCGCTACCTGATATTTTTGAGGCGGTGGAACAATTTCCAAAGCATCTTTTCCCGCTCATAGGACTACACCCCACCGATGTGAATCAAGATTTTAAAAGCCAACTGGCAATTTTGGAAAAACATTTAACCCACCCATCTGTAGTGGGTATTGGAGAAACCGGCATCGATCTCTATCACGACACCACATATTATGCAGAACAACTTGTTGCCTTTGAGACCCAACTGAATTGGGCGAAAGAGATGCAGTTGCCACTTTCCATCCATATTAGAGATGGATTTAACGAAGCCCTGTCTGTGTTAAAAAAATTTAAAAATGCTCCTTTGCGGGGTATCCTGCACTGTTTTTCCGGAGGCATCCAAGAAGCCAAATGGGCGATTGACAATGGCTTTCTCCTGGGCATCAGCGGCGTAGTTACCTTCAAGAAAAACAAATTGCAAGATATTGTAAAAGAGGTAGGCATTACTGCTTTAGCATTAGAAACCGACGCACCGTTCTTAGCGCCTGACCCTTATCGCGGCAAACGCAACGAAAGCGCTTATATTCCGATTATTGCGGAGAAGGTTGCCGAAGTGTTAGAAGTTTCTGTAAAAGAGGTATTGGAATGTACGACGGAAAATGTTGAGAGGGTTTTTCAACAAATCGCATAGAGGTGGAATCTATAAAGTCTCGCCGGTTTGTGTTTCTTAAAAAAATGCTAAAATCTCAGGCTAAAACTCCTACTATCACATTTTTTATATTTTTGCCGACTAATAAAACATAATTATTCATTATTAAAAAAGTTTAAAAATATGAGAAAATTAGCTCTATTATCATTTACTGCATTTATTGCACTTATTTTAAGTAGTTGTGGATTAGGAAAAATGGTTCCTACTAATAAAATTGCTTTAAAACTCGAAAATCCAGACTTGGAAAACCATGGAGGTAAGGTTGAATACGTAGTGAAAGGAGAGGTTCCTCCTAAATTTATCAAGAAGAAAGCTTCTGTTGAGTTTCAAGTGCCAGTGTTTATGAGTGATGATGGTAATGATAAAACAGAAATCAAGACAATAAAATTGGTAGGCGAGAAATCGAAAGAACAAGGTACTGTTATACCGTTTAAAACCGGAGGCTCTTTCACCGTTTCAGGAAACTTCCCTTTCAATAATAAATTGGAAGATAAGGGCATTTACGGAATAGGAACAGCAAGAGCCGGAAAAAAAGAGTTTACGTACCCGCCTATTAGAATTGGTGAAGGAATCTCAAATACCTCTGCACGTATTGGATTGAACCCAACCTTGAGCGATAAAGCCGGAAATGGTACTTCCCTTTTATACGCAGCTCATAACTACAAACCTGAATTTGAAACACAAACCGGTAATATTTACTTTGAAGTAAATCAATCAAATTTAAACTGGAATTTACCATTGAATAAAAGCAAGGAGGCAAAACAAGTATTAGCAGATCTTAAAGACTATATCATCAACGCATTTGAAACGCATAAAAAGATTCAAAAAATTGCTATCTCCGGCTGGGCTTCTCCGGAAGGTGAAGAATCTTTAAATCAAGGACTTTCTGAAAAACGTTTTGATCAAGGTAAAAAATGGTTAGACAATCAAATTGAAGACTGGAGAAAAGAATACGCTAAGAAAAACAAACTGAAACTGAAAGATGTACATGCTCCTGAAATAGTTTTTGATAATGCTGCCAAAGGCGAAGACTGGTCAGGTTTTGAAGTTGCTGTTGAAAAATCAAGCATCAAAGAAAAAAACCAAATATTAAATGTCGTTCGTTCTCAAAGAGAATCTTCTGCAAGAGAACAAAAAATCAGAGAAATGACCGACATTTATACCGAAATTGCTAATGTAATACTTCCTCCGCTCCGCCGCGCTGAAATTGCAATAACTTGCAATAAACACAACTACACAGATGAAGAGATTGCAAAATTGGCGCTCACTGATCCTTCAAAATTGTCTGCCAATGAAAAAATGTATGCTGCTGCCTTAAACGATAACTTAAAAAATAAAGAAACTATCTATTTGGATATTATCACAGATGAAGGATCACAAAACGACTGGAGAGCTTATAACAACTTGGGTATTCTTGCTATTAATGAATATTTGCAAACTGCCCAAAAATCTAATCTTGAACTTGCTCAAAATTACTTAGATAAAGCAAATGCCATCTCTCCTAATAATGGTATAGCATTAAACAATGCAGCTATTCTGTATTTCCTTGATGGTAAAAAGAATGAAGCCAAAAAAACGTTTGAAAGTTCTCAAAAAGCACAGATAGAACCTGTTAAACAAGATTATAACTTGGGACTTTTCAAAGTTTTAGAAGGTAATTATGCAGAAGCAAAACAAGCTATGGGTTCTCGCAGTTGCGACTACGGCGTAGCACTAACTCAACTCTTGCAAAAAGACTATCAGGCTGCTAAAGCAACTATTGATTGTGTGCAACCCAAAGATGCTAAAGCATACTACTTGGCTGCTATTATTGATGCACGTCAAAAAGATGAAAACAGCGCTATTAACAATCTTTCTAAAGCTATTGAATTGGATAAAACCTATATTTCTGATGCTCAAAAAGATGCTGAATTTAAACGGATCAAAAATAGTCCCGAATTTAAAAAATTGGTAACAGTTTACGTTAAAATTAAAGAATAAAAATATTTATTTAAACGGTGTTATCTTCATTAAAAAATTTAATAGATAAACTTTCACAAAAATCCATTCTTCAAAAAGAGGAATGGATTTTTTTACTTTCGAACAGAAACAGTGAACTAGAAACATACACTTTTGAAAAAGCACGACAAGTTGTTATACAACACTATGGCAACAAGGTCTTTGCACGCGGGTTAATTGAGTTTACCAATTATTGTAAAAACAACTGCTTCTACTGTGGCATCCGTTGCGAAAATAGAAAGGTGGAACGCTACAGATTGACCAAAGAGGAAATCTTAGCTTGCTGCAGAAATGGCAATGAATTAGGCTTCAAAACCTTTGTATTGCAAGGCGGTGAAGACCCTTTTTTTACCGACGAACGCATCTTGGAAATCATCTCCACCATAAAGCAAGCGTTTCCTGATCATGCGCTCACGCTATCTTTTGGTGAAAGGAGTTTCGCCTCCTATTTGGCGTTTAAAAATGCAGGAGCAGACCGCTATTTGTTGCGCCATGAAACTGCAAATTCGAAACACTACCGTCAACTGCATCCCAAAAACCTGTCGGATATCCCCCGTAAACAATGCTTACTTGATTTAAAACAAATTGGGTTTCAAACAGGCACAGGTTTCATGGTTGGTTCTCCGTATCAAACTATTGAAAATTTGGCGGACGATATGCTCTTTATTGCCGATTTTCAGCCTCAGATGTTGGGGATCGGTCCGTTTATTCCCCATGAGGATACGCCTTTTGCTGATTTTCCTGCAGGCAGTGTGGAACTCACGCTGTTTCTGCTGGCGCTTTCGCGCTTACTGTTGCCGCAGGTATTGCTTCCTGCGACCACTGCAATGGGCACGTTAGACCCGCAGGGGCGCGAAAAAGCCGTACTGGCAGGCGCTAATGTGGTGATGCCGAACCTCTCGCCATTATCTGTCCGCAAACAATATATGCTGTATAACAATAAAATAGCTACAGGCTTGGAAGCTGCAGAGGGTGTACAAAAATTAGCCGACAGCATGGCTGCTATCGGCTATGAGTTGGTGCATGAGCGTGGGGATTACTGTTAAAACCATTTAACAGCACTCCAAGTGTTTTCTTTGTTATGAAAGTGCTAAACCAATAAACACCTTTTAATCCGTAAAATTACTAAATAATATTTTTTAATATTTTTGCTGCACCTAACAAATCTCTTAAACATGATTACATTATTGAGTGACTGGAAATTACGAGATCCTT
This sequence comes from Lentimicrobiaceae bacterium, assembly GCA_009787675.1. Taxonomy (GTDB): domain Bacteria; phylum Bacteroidota; class Bacteroidia; order Bacteroidales; family WCHB1-69; genus WRNX01. The sequence goes on along the minus strand of WQSU01000046.1, from coordinate 7,561 downwards.
ATATCGGTATTTTTAAAGGGCAACTGTTAAAACAATTACCCAACACCCAAATTGTGGATATTACCCATAATTTAGAGTTGTATAACCTCTCGCAAACTGCATTTATTGCTAAAAACAGCTACTCTTTTTTTCCTGAAGAGAGCCTGCATATCATTCTTTCGGGATTATCGTTTTCTAAAGACACAAAACCCATACTGCTTGTTCATAATGGGCACTTTTTTTTAGGAGAAGACACCGGCGTCTTTTCCATGATGTTTTATGCTGAAACAAATTGGAATGCCTATCAATATGCAGGAGATATGGTGCTTAGTATTACTGAAAAAATGGTGACGATGGCTGCGTGGGTGTTCCAAAATTCCTATCTTGAGCATACAACGCCTTATCCTGAATTAAAACTCCAAATTAGCCATCTATCTGAACCTGATTATAATACGGAAAAAAAAATAATATGCGGAAAAATTGCCTATATTGATTCTTGTTGCAATGCGGTAACCAACATCCCCATTGCCATGTTTGAGGCGGTTGGAAAAAAAGATTTCACCGCCATTGTGGCTACCAATCGTCCGTTAAGAATTACCCGCTGTCATCCTTTTTATAATGCTAAAGAATCAGATTTATTTCTGACTTACAATCAGTTAGGTTTTTTGGAAATCACTTTATTTAATGGAAACATTGCCGCAATCGCCGACATTAAAGTGGGACTGGATATTGAAATTCGTTTTTTGTAATCTTAATATGATAAAAAAAACGCTGTCTCTGTTGTTCTTTACCTCATGTTTGTTTCTTTCTCACGCTCAAGAAGAAAATAAACACTATATCGTTAAAAATGAAAAAGATACGCTTTGTTCGCATTATTATGAATTCATAGTGGTTGATTTTGATGTGAGTCAAAAATCGGGCTGTGAATTTATTATTACACAATTACTGAATAAAACAACCTATCTTTTGGAAGACTCGCTATCCTATATATGGAAAGTGTTTAATGATGATGCAAGTCTCTATCTTATTTTTACCGAAGAAGATCCCGATGTTTTTCTTTACTATCCGGGAAATTATCATATTGCATTGATTGCTACCAATAAACAAGGGTGCTCCGACACATTAGTGAAACACAATGTAATTGTCTTAGATAAAATTCCCCATATAGACTTTACTTTTTCTCCCGAAAATGCCCTGTTTGCAGAATATTTTGGAGAAGTGGAATTTACGAACCTCACCGATCCCAAACTTTTAAACGACTCCACAGTGCAATGGTACTGGGACATGGGCGATTCTGTTACCAACATGAATGCCCGCTCGCCGCTGCATCTTTTCAGTATGTGGGGAGATTATCACACCACTTTTCATTTAAAAACCAAAAACGGTTGCAAAGTAGCGCTAACCAAAACGGTAACTATTGAGGCTGACCTGTTTTTTCCGGATACTTTGAGAAAACTTTTTTCCACTACTCCTGACATTTTTGCTATTAACAACCTCAACACGCACATTCCCCAAAATGACCCAGACCAATTTAGAACCAACCACTTGTTTGTTTATAATGATATGGGAAAGATGGTATATGAGCAGAAAAATTACGATTCATATATCAAAAATAATGTTATTGTAGAAGGTGTTCATTCATTAAGTGTTACGATTTTGGATGCAGGAGTTTATTTTTATTCTTTTTATTACAAAGGGAAGAATAAAAGGGTGCATTATAATGGGGTATTTTGGGTGATTTAGATTAATAATTTAGAGGTAAAATATTTAAGGAATAGGTTTCTTTATTAAGATAAGGCAACAGAAAGGACAGTTTTTCTAAGTTACCCTTGAAAAAAATATGGTATTTTTTTCTTAATCATTTTATTCCATATTGTTTTTTATATATTTTTGCCGACTATTATAAAGAAAAATAATTATTTAATTAAGTAGAAGATTATCATGTATTTGACACCGGAAATTAAACAACAAATTTTTGCCGATTTTGGAAACGGCACAACGGATACCGGCTCCGCAGAAAGCCAAGTGGCTTTGTTCACACACAGAATTAAGCACCTTACCGAACATTTGAAGAAAAATAAAAAAGACTTATCTACTAAACGTTCGCTGATTAACTTGGTAGGGAAACGTAGAAGGATGTTAGAATATCTCAAGCAACAAGATATTGAACGTTACAGAGCGATTATCAAGAAGTTAGGAATTAGAAAGTAATAAATGAGACAAAAAATATCAAAAAAGGCATTTCATTTTGAAAGTGCCTTTTTTTGCATTAATAATCACTATTTTAAACACACAAGAAATATTAAACTGATTTAACAAGAATAATAAGTATGATTGGAATTACAAAAAAATTTGATTTAGGTGACGGACGAGAAGTTACCATTGAAACAGGAAAATTAGCAAAACAAGCCGACGGATCAGCCGTAGTGAGAATGGGAGATACGATGTTGCTGGCTACAGTATGCTGCAAAAAAGAAGCGGTAGAGAATACAGACTTTATGCCTTTGCAAGTTGAATATCAAGAGAAGTATGCGGCTTTGGGAAGATTCCCAGGCGGCTTCTTCAAACGCGAAAGCAGACCTTCGGAATACGAAATTCTGATTGCCCGTTTGGTGGACAGAGCCCTGCGCCCACTTTTCCCCGATAACTTTCACGCAGAAACACAAGTGTTGGTAACCCTCATTTCAGGCGACAAAAACAACCTCCCCGATGCGTTAGCTTGCTTGGCAGCATCCTCTGCATTAGCAGTTTCCAATATCCCGTTCTTGGGACCAATTTCGGAAGCCCGCGTGGGAAGGATTAATGGAAAAATGGTAATCAACCCCACCGTTCAGGAAATGGAAAACTCTGATATTGACATGATTGTTGCTGCATCAATGGAAAATATCATGATGGTGGAAGGTGAAATGAAAGAGATTTCGGAAGCCGATATGGTAGCCGCGCTCAATTTTGCACACGAAGCCATTAAAATACAGTGCCAAGCGCAATTAGATTTGGCAGCAATGGTGGAAAAGGCAAACCCCAAACGCGAATATTGCCATGAAAAGAACGATGAAGATTTGCGCGAACTGGTGCACAAAGCCACTTACGACAAGGTATATGCCATTGCCAAGGCACAAACCACAAAACATGAAAGAGCCGACGCTTTTACTGCCGTTTTAGATGAATTTATTGAAACAATTTCCGAAGAGGAACGCGACGAAAAGTTGCCGTTGGTGAAACGCTATTATCATGACGTTGAGTATGATGCAATGCGCAATATGATTTTAAACGACAGAACCCGTTTAGACGGTCGTACGTTGGATCAAATTCGCCCGATATGGATTGAAACCAACTATTTACCTTCTGTACATGGCTCTGCCATTTTCACAAGAGGTGAAACACAATCGCTAACTACTTGTACATTAGGAACAAAATTAGACGAACAAACCATTGACGGTGCTGTGATTGAAGGTTCCAGCCGCTTTATCCTGCATTACAACTTCCCGCCGTTTTCGGTAGGCGAAGTGAAAAGAGTGGGCAGCGCAGGACGCCGCGAAATTGGACACGGAAATTTGGCGCACCGCGCTTTAAAACCGATGATTCCTTTTGAAAGCACTGATTTTCCATATACCGTGCGCCTCGTTTCCGATATCTTGGAATCGAACGGAAGTTCTTCTATGGCAACTGTTTGTGCCGGAACATTAGCTTTGATGGATTGCGGTGTGAAGATAAAAAAACCGGTTTCAGGAATTGCCATGGGTTTAATTACGGATGAAAAAACCGGAAATTACGCCATTTTATCAGATATTTTGGGCGACGAAGACCACTTGGGCGACATGGATTTTAAAGTTTGTGGCACCAAAGATGGTATTACCGCTTGCCAAATGGATATCAAAATCAACGGTTTATCTTCCGAAATTATGGCAGAAGCGTTGGAACAGGCACGCAAAGGTCGTCTGTACATCTTAGACAAAATAAATGAAGCGATGCCGGCGCCACGCGAAGACTACAAACCGTTTGTACCGCGTATTGTACAAGTAATTATTCAGAAAGAGTTTATTGGCGCAGTGATTGGAACAGGCGGCAAAGTGATTCAGGAGTTACAACGCGAAACCAATACGGTGATCAATATTGAAGAAAAAGACGGCATGGGTATTGTAGATGTGGCTGCTGCCAATCTTGAAGATATTGAGCGTGCCGTAGCCAGAATTAAAGGGCTGAGCACAGCTCCCGAAGTGGGCGAAGTGTATGACGGCGTGGTGAAAGGTATCCAGACCTTCGGCGCATTTGTTGAATTTTTGCCTAACGTTGAAGGTTTGCTTCACGTTTCTGAAATCGCATATCAACGCATTGAGAATGTGAGTGATGTACTGAAAGAAGGAGATGAGGTGAAAGTGAAACTCGTTGCCATTGATGATAAGGGTAAATTCAAACTTTCGCTTAGAGCGCTGTTACCGAAACCTGAAGGCTGGGTAGAAGCGCCGCCAAGAGCGCCAAGGAGCGATAGAGGTGATAGGGGTGATAGGGGTGATAGGGGTGATAGACGTCCCGCCGGCAATAACGGCAATAACAACAGAAGTCGTCCTCCAAGAAGATCATAATAACATGAAGAAACTTATTGTTTTATCGCTTATTGTAAGCGCTTTATGCGTGTTTGGTTGTAATAGCAAAAAAGAGATTCACAACGAATTAAATCAAAAAGAGATGATTACAAAAGATATTATTTTTATTCCGGAAGGTGTTTGCAGTCAGCAAATTGACATTTCTGTAGTAAACGACACCATCCGCAGTGTGGTATTTACGAAAGGTTGTCCGGGCAACACATTAGCTGTATCTCATTTAATTGAAGGAATGCACATAGATGACGCCATTGCCAAATTGGATGGGATTATGTGTCGGGAAAAACCTACTTCTTGCCCCGATCAACTGGCGCGGGCGTTGAAGTCGATGAAATAAAATTTCGTGCATATTTGCACCCTACATTAATATAGTTCTAATGAGTGTTGAAAACAAACTGTTTCAAGAGTTTCCGCCGGTACGCACCGAGCAATGGGAAGAAGTGATTATCAAAGATTTAAAAGGCGCCGATTATCAAAAAAAATTGGTATGGCGCACCGATGAGGGGTTTCAAGTGCGTCCCTACTATCGCGCCGAAGATCTCAATTCGTTAGACTATTTGGAAACACTGCCCAATCAATTTCCTTATACACGTGGTTTTAAAACGAAAAATAACCAATGGAATATTGTGCAGGAAATTACCGAAAAAGATCCGCAAAAGGCAAACGCCATCGCCAAAAATGCACTGAATAAAGGCGCAGATACCGTTTCGTTTTGCACAAAAAATGTTACCTCTTATCAAGATGTAAAAACATTATTACACCATATTGATTTGGAAACCAAAGGCGTACAATTCAGGTGCGCCGTTTCCTATATTGAATTGGTGAAATGGTTCATTCAATTTGTTGAAGAACAAAAATTTGATAAGAAAAAAATAACCGCTGCCATTGATTTTGATGCCATCGTTTTTGCTTTAAAAAAAGGAAAATTCTACAAAGATAAAGATGCAGATTTACAGGAAATTGTAGAATTGATTGCCTTAACGTCGGAATTTCCTCATTTTAAAATTGTGAATGTTAATGGTTTGGCAATGCACAATGCAGGCGCCACCATTGTTCAGGAATTGGGCTACACACTGGCTGTTGCCAATGAATATATGGCATTTGCCACCAACAAAGGAATTACTTCAGAAAAGATGGCATCTAAAATGCAATTTACGCTTTCAGTAGGGTCCAACTATTTTATGGAAATTGCCAAATTGAGGGCTGTGCGTTTGTTATGGGCAACCTTAATTGAGCAGTACCATCCGGCTTGCGATTGCGCTTACCAATTAACTCTCAATACGGTAGCATCTTCGTGGAATAAGACATTGTACGACCCGTATGTGAATATGTTGCGCTCTACCACAGAGGCTATGTCCGCTGCTTTGGGTGGTGCCGACTCTATTGCCCTAAAGCCTTTTGATGTGGCTTATAAACAAGAAGATGAATTTTCAAGCAGAATCAGCAGGAATACGCAAATTATCTTAAAAGAGGAGTCGTATTTTGATAAGGTTGTTGATCCTGCAGCAGGTTCATATTATATTGAAAATCTAACACATTCCATTATTGAACACGCTTGGAAATTGTTTCAGGATGTGGAAATCGGAGGCGGTTTTATCGTTTCTATGGAGGCAGGCAAGGTGAAAGCTGATATTGAACAAAGTGCACAAAAACGCGACATGGATATTGCAACACGCAAGTATATTTTGCTGGGAACAAACCAATACCCAAATATCAATGAAAGTATGCTGGATAAAATTGTAGAGGCTAAAACGTGTAATGCCGAGGGTTTGAAGTCATATCGCGGTGCAGCAGCGTTTGAAACATTACGTTTGCAAACAGAAGCCTATGCAAAGCAAAACCACCGTCCTAAGGTATTTTTGCTGAAAGTGGGTAATTTGGCAATGCGTCAGGCAAGAGCCGGTTTCATTACCAACTTTTTCGGCTGTGCAGGTTACGAGATTTTGGACAATGCAGGATTCTCCTGCGCCGATGAAAGCGTAAAAGTTGCCCTAAATGCTGTTCCCGACCTCATCGTTTTGTGTAGTTCAGATGAAGAATACGCTACTATGGGGGTTGAAATCGCTCAAAAAATAAAGAAAATAACAAAAAAAATACCGGTTTTAATTGCCGGAAATCCAACTGAAATCATTGATACACTGAATGAAGCAGGTGTTGATGACTACATCCACGTGAAAAATAATGTTATAGAAAAGCTGAACCAATACAATAAAATGTTATTTTCGCCGTGTTATATTTCATGACTAACCGCCTGTTAAAGGCATTAGTATATTTTTATTTTATTTCTCTGTGTGGTGCCTGCCTGTCCTCTAAGGATAAGGCAGGTACTTTTTTGTGCCTTACCGATTCTTATCAACGGGAGATAAAATTAGACAAAGCGCCGGAAAAGATTATTTCGCTTTCGCCCGGCATTACGGAAATGATATTTCTGCTGCATGCCGAAGATAAATTGATTGGCATCTCCGATTATTGCAATTTTCCAGAAGAAACTGAAAACATGAGAAAAGTTGGTGGTTTGCAAAATATCAATATCGAAACTATCATTTCACTACAACCAGATGTGGTGCTCATTGGCTCTATTATCCCCAAAAAAGAGGTAGAAAAGTTGGAAAAATCGGGGCTTACGGTAATTGCCCTGAAACAGGAAGAAAACTTAGAGGGGGTGTTAAAAGTAATGGAAACACTTGGAAAAATTGTAGATAACCCTCAGGGTGCCGATTCTATTGTTCAGTTTTATAGTGCTCAATTAGAACGGTTTAAAAAAAACACAGATGGCGCAATTTATACTGGACACCAGAACCCCACCGTATATTACGTGGTCGGTTTTGGCGCAGCCGGCGATTTCACAGCGCCCGCAAACTCCCACATCAACGAAATAATCCGGTATGCAGGCGGAAGAAACATTGGAGACACGCTATCCACGTGGAACATCAGCCGTGAGTATTTGTTTACTCAAAATCCTGATCTTATTTTTATTCGCA
>WQSU01000045.1 GCA_009787675.1 Lentimicrobiaceae bacterium | reverse complement strand
AGCATTTAACAGCTATTGGGAGGCGCGTAATGTTGATCGTGGCTACATTTATGAAGATGGCAAAAAACATAAAGCCGGCGGTTGGAAACAGTTTAAACGCTGGGAATACTATATGGAAAGTGTTGTTGACCCTGAAACAGGCGCTTTTCCTGACAAATCAGGTATTCAAGTGGTTAGGGAGCACAAAAAGACAAATCCTGAAGTGTATGCCAACACGCCCAAAACATCTCAGTGGAGTAGTTTAGGACCTTTTCAATCCGATGGAGGATACGCCGGCATTGGACGCTTGAACTGTATTGCCTTTCATCCGGAAAACAACAATATATGGTGGGTAGGCGCAGCTTCGGGCGGATTATGGGCAACTACCAACAACGGCGCTTCCTGGGAATGTCTCACCGATGATAATGGAGTGCTCGCAATAAGCGATATTATTATTCCTACCGATTTTGCTACTTCGAATACTATTTACATTGCTACCGGCGACCGCGATGCCAGCGATAACAACAGCATTGGCGTGCTTAAATCAACCGATAACGGCGCTACATGGAATGAAACAGGATTAACCTATAGTATTGGACAGGGACGGTTGATATACAGACTCTTATTAAATCCTAATGATAATAACTGCCTCATTGCTGCAACCTCTAACGGCGTGTTTAAAACTTCCGACGGTGGAGAAACTTGGGATACGCAATTAACCAATCTAAGTTTTACGGACATGGAATACAAACCGGATGATTATAATACACTTTATGGCTCGCGAAGCTCCGGTATTTGGAGATCCATTGATGGCGGCGAAAACTGGAGTCAGGTGCTCTCATTCAATCAACAACGCACAGAACTTGCCGTAACTCCTGATAATCCTGATATTGTTTATGCAGTTGTTTCCAACAGTTTATCCGGTTTGCACGGAATTTACAAGTCTTCCAATGGCGGCGAGTCTTTTGTGCAAACGTTCTCAGGGTCAACACTCAACCTGTTAGGCTGGAGTGCTTATGGAGATGGTTCAGGTGGGCAAGGCTGGTATGACCTTTGCATTGCCGTTTCTCCCACCAACGCAAATATAGTGTCTGTGGGTGGTGTCAATACTTGGCGCTCTACCGATGGTGGATACAATTGGGAATGTATAAACCACTGGTGGGGAGAAGGCGATATTATTTCTGTGCATGCAGATAAACACACTTTGGTATATAGAAACGATGGCATATTATTTGAAGGTAATGATGGCGGCGTTTACACCTCTCCTAACGATGGAACTACCTGGACAGACAAAACTAACGGAATGCGTATCAGCCAAATGTATAAATTAGGTTGCTCAGCAACTGTAGCTAATGATATTATGACTGGTTTGCAAGATAATGGGTCTAAATTATTTAGCGGAAACAATTGGTATGATGTGTATGGTGGGGATGGTATGGAATGTCTTATTGATTATACAAATGTCAATATTCAGTATGCTACTATTTATTACGGTAGGATATACAGAACTATGAACCATTGGAATTGGCATACAGAGGTTCAACCCAGAGACGACGGCGCATGGGTTACGCCTTATATTATTCACCCTCAAAATCCTCAAATACTATATGCCGGTTATGCTGATCTCTACAAAACTGAAAACAGAGGAAACACATGGAACAAAATTTCAAGCGTGAATACCAGCAATAAACTTAGGAATATTGCCATTTGTGAATCTAATCCCGATGTAATTTTTATGGCGGATCAATCCAGAATGTGGCGCTCTATTGATGGTGGAACTACGTGGAATCAAGTGCTTTCAGGAGTAAGTATTACTTCAATTTGTGTCAAGAATGGTGATCCCAACACCATTTGGTACACAAGAGGCGGATATAATGCTAACAGCGTTTATAAATCTAATGATGGAGGAACAACTTGGACAAATATTTCAGCAGGATTGCCTAATATTCCAATGTATTCAATTGTTTACAATAAATTGGAAGGACAATCGGAACACCTTTATGTGGGTTCGGAAGTGGGCGTTTATTTTAAAGATGGGGAGAATGATTGGGTGGCGTTTAATAGTGGGCTTCCCAATGTAAAAATCGGCGAACTTGAAATCTACTATGATCTTCAAAATCAAGAAGCATCTCGCTTACGCGCAGCTACTTATGGACGCGGACTTTGGGAATCGCCCATCAACCTGCAAACAGTTCCCGTGGCAGGAACTGTTACCGGTACAAGTTTGGTTTGCGAATCTAATGTCGCGCAACTTTTATTAATAGGATTTGCAGGCGCAATACAGTGGCAACAATCCAATAATGGTACAAACTGGAACGATATTAGCGGCGCAACAACTGCCTTTTTTCAAAGCACACCGCTTACAATCAGCCAATATTTTAGAGCAAAGGTAACACTCGGACAGACCGTATATTCCAGTGCTTTTTTTGTAGAAGTAGCTCCCAGCCCCCAAACCCCTGCCATTACGAAAACTGATTACACTTTAAACTCAAGCGCTGATGAAGGGAACCAATGGTATAACCAAGACGGATTGATTCCGGGTGCAATTGAAAAAAACTTTACAGTTACTGAAAATGGAAGCTATTTCACTATTGTAACATTAGACAAATGTTCATCAGATCCATCCAATACGATTCTGATAAATGACCTCTCTATTGGTGGTAACGCGCTGAAAGACGGACATTTTACTCTCTTCCCAAATCCTGTTAATGAAGAATTAATAATTAGCAATGAACGATTTTTGATAAACAGGGTGGTTTTAATTGATGTGTTAGGCAAAGAAGTATTAAATATTCAACAAAAAAACGTTAATAAAACTACAATTAATGTTGCCAAAATTCCTGCTGGACTTTATCAGGTAAGGATTGAAACCAACAATGGAATTTTTACTTCCAAAGTTGTTAAGCAATAATTTATTATGAAGAAAAAAATCGATCTTAAAGACTATTTTAAAGCTATGAAATTAAAAATCAATAATTTGAATGTTAAAATTTTTCACTTTAATATGGTGCAAGTAAACACTTTGGTTTGCTACGATGAAACTAAAAACGGCGTTATTGTTGACCCCGGTATGGCTTCTGAGACACAAGAACAGATGTTGCTTGACTTTATTACGAAAGAAAATATTTCAGTTAATTATATCATCAACACCCATCCTCATATAGATCACGTTGCAGGAAATGCGTTTTGTGTAAAAACATTTAAAGCGCCATTGGTGATGCATGAGGCGGGATTGCCACTCTATAAAAATGCTGACAAAGACGGCATGATGTTTGGATTTCCCCATTATGATTACCCGCAACCCGACATTTTGATTCGCGAAGATGACCGTTTGACTTTTGGAAATCAAGTTTGGAAAACGTTATATACACCCGGTCATGCAGACGGAAGTATCTGTTTATTTGATGAAAAGAACAAAGTGGTGGTTGTGGGTGATCTACTGTTTGCCGGAAGTATTGGCAGAAGCGACCTTCCCACCGGAAATTTCCGACAACTCATTCAAAGTATCACTGATAAACTGCTTCTGTTGGATGATGATACACTTGTAATTCCCGGACACGCGGAAACCACTACGATAGGCGAAGAAAGAACAAATAACCCTTATTTATAATCAGTTATGTTAGAAAACTTAGAAGAAGGCTTTGAACGCCGCGATGTGTATGATAAAGAAACCATTGAACTTTTAGCCAACAGTTACAAAAATATTATTGTTGCTGCCAAAGAAGATCCTGAGCGTGAAGGGCTGATAGACACGCCTATTCGTGCTGCAAAAGCATTTCAATATCTCATTCACGGCTACAGCTTAAAACCGCACGAAATTTTGGAAAGCGCTTTATACTCAGAAGATTCCAAACAAATTGTAGTGGTTAAGGATATTGAACTCTATTCGCTTTGCGAACATCATTTATTGCCTTTCTTTGGAAAAGCGCATGTGGGTTACATTCCCAACGGAAAGATATGCGGATTAAGTAAAATTCCCCGTATTGTGGATGCGTTTGCGCGCAGGTTGCAACTGCAAGAACGACTCACCGCTCAAATAAAAGATTGCATTCAAGAAGTGCTGAACCCCATGGGCGTTGCGGTAGTGATTGAAGCTCAGCACTTATGCATGTCCATGCGCGGCATTCAAAAACAAAACTCTGTAACCACCACCTCCGAATTTAGCGGGGCGTTCCTCAAAAATGTTAACACCCGACAAGAATTTATGCACCTCATTGGCACGAAGTTGCATTAAATAACTTTATTTTCGCCGACCCTATCAAAGATAAATATCTATGAAATACCTCAACATTCGTGAGGAAGAACTGAAAAACAAAATAGCCCAAGACTACTTTTGGCTGTACGACTGCACCAAAATAATAGGCAACGTTGATTTTTGCGTAAGTATGTTGCACGGCAAAAAAGCACCTCATGAGCAGGAATCATTACTGTGGGCGGAAGCCAAAAAGGGCGCGTCGGATATTTACAAGTCAATAGTTCAGTTAGTGTTAACGATTGGCAAAGCGAGAACTTTCGATAAATATCTCCCCCCAGCGTTCTTGGGCGCTTTTGATGCTGAAAAAATGGCCTTCATTCCCTACAATGAAATTCAGGAAATTTTTTACATGAACGACTTTAACTGGAATGTGGCGCCCTCTAATCAGGAAACTAAAGAATTTAAACTTATTCACGAAAAAATATTTGCCATTATTGATGGGAAAACACTTCTTTTCAATTATATAAAAGATGATACTGAATTAAAAAGGTTCATTAAAAGCAATTTTGCCGACAGAAGGTTTGGCATATCCAAAACAAAAATTGACAAAAACAATTTTACCATCATTTATAATAAATGGTTGCAGAGTGTAAAACCCACCATTTCTGTAAATTGGGAAAAGGCAAAGAAAAAAGGAATTATGGATGGGGATTTTTATCTTGCCGATTTATTATCATTCGAAAATAAAACGCTGAAAGAGAAACTTTTTGTACTATTAAATGACAATTATTATGAATTTGACCGTATTGTGGATGAAGACGATATCTACAATTCTAAACGCGCTGAATTTTCTGACAGGCAGGTAGCGCACACACAATTTTGGAACAGATATGAAAGACCACCGAAAGAGGAATATTGGAACTACATTATTGAACGTAGAGATTTGTTGGTGCCGCAAGATATTCGTGAACGTAAGGGATCCTTTTTTACCCCCTCAATTTGGGTAGAACTCTCACAAAAATATCTTGCCGACCTGCTGGGAGAAAATTGGCAGGAGGAATACTATGTGTGGGATTGCGCCGCCGGAACTGGCAACTTGCTGGTTGGCTTGACTAACAAATATAATATTTGGGCTTCAACCTTAGACAAAGCCGATGTGGATGTAATGAAAGACCGGATACAAAACGGCGCAAACCTTTTAGAAAGTCATGTGTTTCAATTTGACTTTTTGAATGATGATTTTTCAAAATTGCCGCAAGGATTACAAAATATTATTAATGATGAAAAAAAACGAAAAAAATTAGTGATCTATATTAATCCGCCATACGCCGAAGGAGATAATGTTAGAGGAATTGGACGAAAAGATGTTCAGGTAAGTAAAATTCACTCAAAATACCAAAAAGAGTTGGGAAAGGCAAGCGGTGAAATTTTTGCCCAGTTTTTTGCGAGAATCTTTTTTGAAATTCCGAGTGCCCTCCTTGCAGAATTTTCAACTTTGAAAATTCTGCAAGCACCTAATTTTGAAAATTTTAGACTTTTTTTCAAAGCAACGCTCAAAAAAATGTTTGTTGTTCCTGCACGTACTTTTGATAATGTAAACGGACAATTCCCTATAGGCTTTATGATATGGAATACGAATGAACCTGAGAATTTTAAACAATTTTTAGCTGATGTTTATTATAAAGATGGTATTTCTTCTGAACAAAAGTCTATTGTAAATTATGATGGCAAAAAATATATAAGCGATTGGCTTGAAGATAATTCAAAAAATATTTCTAAAGATTATATTGGACATTTGGCTTCAGTAGGGAACGATTTTCAAAATCAAAGAATGGTTTTTATAGATGCGGTAAATGCCAAACGAAAAAAAGGGGGGCGACATACGATGATTGCTACTGAAAACATAATTGTAGTTTCCATTTACTTCGCGGTTCGTAAAGTTATTCCAGCCTCCTGGCTCAACGACCGCGAACAGTTCCTCTACCCCAACGATGGCTGGAAAACAGATCATGAATTTCAAAATGATTGTATAGCTTATACGTTGTTTAACAATAATATACAATCAAAATATGGCACTAACCACTGGATACCGTTTACCGAATACTTAGTTTGTGCACACGATAAATTCGAGAGTCATTTTATGACCGATTTTATGAATGGTAAAGAAATGTTTGACACAAGGGTTGAAGAACCACCTTTATTATTATTTCATCATAGTGACGATATCGGCGGAGGCGCAGGAAGTACAGACTACAAAAAACCAATGAAACGCGTCTTCTCCGAAACAGCAAAAACCGCTCTTAAAGCAGGTCTTCAGGTGTGGAAACATTATCACAAACAACCCAACGTGAATGTAAATGCCTCTTTGTACGACATTCGCGAACATTTTCAAAAACGCAACGACAAAGGTGTGATGAACAACAAAAGTGAGGATGATACTTACAACAAATTGATGGACGATTTGCGATCGGCTTTAAAGGATTTAGCAGACAAAATTGAACCAAAGATATATGCGTATGATTTTTTGAAGAAATAAAGATCTTTTTTTATAAAATGCACCAAAAAAACTCCCTTTTCTCAAGAATAAAAAACTACAAATCAAGACTTTGTGTTATCATTATCTGCAACTTCCTTGCGGCATTTTTTTCAATACTCTCTCTATTTTTGTTGGAACCGTTTCTCAAATTACTTTTTGAAGGTAACTTGAACGACATTACTCCTTTGAGCGCATTTTTTATCTCTTTTCTATCTAAAATAATTGACATACAGGTATTAACAGCCTCTATGATGGCAATTGGCATAACCGTAATGTGTTTTTTTATCTTTAAAAATGCGTTTACCATTTTATCTTCTTGGTTAATGGCAAGCATAAAAAGCAGGTTTATTCAAAAAATCAGGAACGAAATATATGAACGGATTACCATTTTGCCACTTTCCTATTTTTCGCAAAAAAAACGCGGAGATGTGGTTTCTCGCGCGGTGAATGACGTGCAAGAATTGGAAAATACACTCTTGCGCTCGTTACAACAATTTCTTGTAGAACCTGTTACTATTTTGTTTTTCTTGGTTACGCTTTTCTTAATAGATTATCAATTAACACTTTTCACACTATTTTTGCTTCCTTTTGCGGGATTTTTTATTTCATTGGCATCAAGAAAGTTAAGAAAGAAATCCTTGGCTTCGAAAGAAGGATTGGGCGCTCTTTTCGCTCATCTTGAAGAATCTCTATCAGGATTACGAATTGTGAAAGGGTTTAATGCACAACAACATGCGATGGGCATTTTTGATAAAGAGAATAAAAAGTATTCTAAATTATTTAAACAGATTTTGTGGAATGTTGACTTGGCTTCGCCGCTAAGCGAGTTTTTGGGAGTAACCGTCGTCATGATCATATTGGTTTTTGGCGGTTGGCAGGTAGTGAACGAGACCGGCAATTTGTCGGCGCCGCTATTTATTGTGTATATCGCGCTCGTTGTACTCATTATCAATCCTGCAAAAAATTTGGCTGCTGCTTTTGCCAATTACCGCCGAGGCGCCGCCGTGTTGAGCAGGGTTGAAGAAATTTTGCATGCTGATGAACAGATTGTGCAAGCCAAAAACGCCATTCCTATTCATGATTTTAAAGACAAAATTGAATATAAACAGGTTTCTTTTTCTTATCATAATGATGTGAAAGTAATTGACAACATGTCGTTTACCATTAATAAAGGAGAAACCTGCGCCATTGTTGGCGCCTCAGGTTTGGGAAAAAGTACACTGATTGATTTATTACCCAGATTTTACGACATCACCTCCGGTGAAATCCTCATTGACGGCATCAACATTAAAGAGTATGCGATTGATGATTTGCGAGGTTTGTTCGCTTTGGTAACGCAAGACATTGTTTTGTTTAACGATACCATATATAACAATATAGCTTACGGTTTGCAGGATGTTCCTTTTGAAAGAGTGCGAGCCGCCGCCGAAGCAGCCTGCGCCTTAGAGTTTATTGAAGCGCTTCCGCAGCAATTCAATACGGTTTTAAGTGACAGAGGGTTGTCGCTTTCGGGCGGACAACGACAGCGCCTCAGCATTGCCCGTGCCATTTTGCGCAACGCCCCTATCCTCATTTTAGACGAAGCCACCAGCGCATTAGATATGGAATCGGGAAAGAAAGTGCATGAAGCAATTGATGCGTTGATGAAGGATAGAACAGTGATTATGGTTACCCATCGGGTTTCTACAATTGGAGAAGGGGCGCAGGTTATTGAGTTAAAGACTTGAACTCCGTTAAAGCCAACAAAAAAATCAGACTCCATCAGCCCAATCAGCATCATCAGAGTTCTAACCCTTTCTGCGAGATACCAGCAGCAGTCCCAAATACATCAGTCCTCCATTTAGAATGAGCAACTCAAAGCCAAATTTGTAGCCTCCAAATAAATCTACCGAATATTTGGAGATAAAAAACACAATTGCCGGCATTAAAAGTGCAAAAGCTGGAATTACCCAGCGTTGTTTTATCTCTCTTTTAGAAAACATTCCAAAAGCAAACAATCCCAAAACCGGTCCATAAGTATAACCGGCAACAATGAAAATGATACGTATCAACGCATCGTTGTGGTAATTGGAAAACACAAGAATGACGCCCAAAAACAGGATGGACATAAAAATATGTACAACCCTCCTGAGAAATGTGCGCTCTTTTTCGGTTTTTGCCCATTTTTCCATGTTCAAAATATCAAAACAGAAACTGGTGGTGAGGGCGGCAAAAGTGCCGTCGGCGCTGGAATAGCCTGCGGCAATCAACCCCACCACAAAAAACGCTGCGGCAACAGTTCCCAAATTGTTAAGAGCAAGGTAGGGATAGATCTGGTCGCTTTTCATGCTCGACAAATCAATGCCTTTTTGTTGCGCATACACCAACAGCAGTCCACCCAGCAGCAAAAAGAACGCATTCACAATCACCAGCACGCCGGTAAACGACATCATATTGCGTTGGGCGTCTTTCAAGTTTTTACAAGTCAGGTTTTTCTGCATCATATCTTGATCCAAGCCGGTCATTGCGATGGTAATGAACATCCCGCCAAACAGTTGTTTTAGAAAATAGGTAGGGGCGCGCCAATCGGTAACAAACACCTTGGTGTAGCCGGCGCTTTGCATGGAAGAAACGGCTTCGCCAAACGAGAGGTTTATATCTTTAAAAATGATGTAGATAGTAGCGCCCAACGCACAAAGGAAGACGGTAGTTTGAAAAATATCCGTCCAAACCACCGTTTTAATTCCCCCTTTAAAAGTGTAGAGGAAGATGGTGAAGATCATCAAGATAGAGGTTAGCCACATGGGGATTCCCCAACTGTCGAACAAAAAGAATTGCAAGACAAAAATCACGAGATACATTCTTAACGCTGAACCGGTTAGCCTTGAGATGATGAATATTAAAGACCCTGTTTTCTGCCCTTCAATGCCAAAACGTTTGCCAAGAAACTGATACACAGAAGTCAAGTTCAACTTATAATAGAGCGGCAATAGCAGAAATGCAATCACCAAATAACCAAGAATATAACCCAGCACCACACTAAAATAGGTAAACTGCGTATTCACCACATCGCCGGGCACCGACATAAAAGTAACCCCAGACAGCGAGGCGCCCACCATGCCATACGCCACTACCACCCAAGGCGATTTTCTGTTTCCGCGAAAATAGGCGTCGTTGTTGGCTTTTCGGGAGGTTAGCCATGATACAAAAAACAGAATGATGGTATAGGTGAGGAAAAGGGTGAAAATGAGGGATTGCATGTAGTTATTTCGGAAAAAATTTGTAAATGTCTTTGCGAGGTTTCAAAATAACAAAAGTAACCAAGTTATTTTCAATGGTCACACCCATGCGGTAACCATCAATTTTTATGCGATAAAATATTCCTTTTTTATTGCCTTTCAGCTTTCTCAATTCAGGAATGTCTTGTATTTTTTTCGCATTTTCAACATTCAATATAGATTGTTCAATTTTTAGTAAAAGATTCTTATTCTTTACTTTTTTTATATCATTCAGAAAAGAAGCCCTAAAGTCAGTATTCATGCTCTTAATGCGTTCATTACTTCGCTCCGAGTAACAGTTTCTGTTTTTAAACCTTCTTCTATCAATGAGATAAATTTGGCATCTTCCATTTTTTCGGTATCAATGGTTTTTGCAGATACCCCAATACGTTTGGCAAAATCCAACAGAAAAAGCATATCCGACTTTGAACGGGGTTTTAAGACAACAGCTTCCATATTTTTTATCACTAATTTCAGCCGCGAAAATACTTTTTTTAGAACACAAAAACAATGTTAATTTTCACTATGTTTGCGTGCCGCAATAGACAAAATTACGCCCAAGCAAACCCCCAGCAATGCAGCAAACAGCACTTGAAAATTTGCGGGTAGAATGAAGGTGATCGTGTGTGCGGGAATCCAAAACAGGGGGATGGTCTTTTTTAACACAAAGCTCCACTGCACTTTCCAATTGAGCGAGGCGATAATTTGTGTGAAATGCAGTTTTTTGCTGAAAAAGCCGATGATAGTGCCGCCGGTTTGTGCAATGTGGGTATCTGTAATCTTGTGTAATGTCATGAAAACCGGTGCAAAGGTAGTATTCATCATCACGCTGATACAGAATGCGCCCCATAGTTTCAGGCAGGAGAAATCGCCACCCATGGCTTCCGCAATTCCTGAAAACGCCTGAAATCTACTTAAATATGCAGGGACTCCGCTTCTAAACACGCCCATAGCAATGGCTATCCAAATGCCAAGTATGCCCCAGATGAGCGCCCGCGGAGGGATGCCGAAATGGGGCATATTGTATTTCCCTGTACGAATACGCAAACCCAGCATCTCCCCAAAAGTTGCCAAAATGGCAAACTTGACAAAAGCCATAAGCAAGGGAAATTGCTGGTTTACTTTCTCGTAACCATGATAAAGATCTTGAAAGATAAAGAACGGGGCGAAGAACAGGGCAACGCCGAGAAGTGCGAGGAGGTCTTGTTTTTTCATAAGGTATAAGGTTTAAAGTTCAAGGTTTAAGGTTTGTGGGACGCCATACGCATGAAATATGAATAGCCCCTATGACGCTCAAATTGTTTATATATCTCATAATAGCTGTTTTTACTGTTCTATCTTATATTTTTTTTCACTACAACTACAAGTAATCAAGTTTAGAATCAATATTACAATTAAAACTTTTTTCATATACAATTCATTAAAATATAAATTCTTTTTACTTCTTTTTTCAGGAATGAAATTCTTCTCATACAAACATCCCCGCCACCCTAAACACCGCAAATGCCACAATCCAAGCCAGCGCGATGGAATAGCCCACCGAGAACAGCGCCCATTTCCAGCCTCCGCTCTCTTTTTTGATGGTGAAAATGGTGGCAACGCAAGGCATATAAAGCATGGAAAACACTAAGAATGAGAGCACGGCAGGGATCGTGAAGATATTGGTATTTTTTAGATGGGCGCCCACTTGCCCCTCCTCCTCGTCGGTTTGGTACAAAATAGTCATTGTGCCTACAATGAACTCTTTGGCTGCCAAGCCTGTGGTTAAGCAAACACTCATC
>WQSU01000044.1 GCA_009787675.1 Lentimicrobiaceae bacterium | reverse complement strand
TCGTTTCTGTGGAATCGGGTGGGGCTGGGGGCGCAAGGTTGAGTGTTACTGTTTTGCGAACAATGCGGTTGCCTGCATCATCGTATTCGTAAACACGGGGGAGTTGCGCCATGCACAAGAAAGGAAGGGCGAAAAGGAAAAAGATAAAGGTTGGTTTCATAAGGATTTGATTTTAATGGATAATAATATTAATTATAATGAAAGATTTTAAAAATCAATAGTTTAAATTTTGTAAATAAAAAAAGCGGACTTGTTTATCCGCTTCTGAGGTCCTGAGATTACCTGTAAATTCAAACAAATAAGCCCGCATTTCTGCGAGCGTTTGAACTAATTCATTGAATTTACATTGAAATTTCTCAGGTTTCAGAAGCAAGAATAGCAAACGCTATTTTTCTATATATTTTTGTGCTTAGTTGCACGCTATTCTATCATAGGCAATAAATTTTCGTTAAAAATTTGCGGGCAAAAATAAAAAAAAAGTGATGCAATTTTATTGAGGCTCTCTTAAAAATGATTTAGAACTCTGATGACACTGATTTAGCCGGTTTGCTTTGATTTTTAATATTCTTATTGCCCTGTCCTAATCTCCTTAATATTTAACTGAATGTTTGTAACATTATTCCATGTGTTTTCCTCAACGTGGTATAGAATATCAAAATCTTTTTGATTGGAGATATAGTCGAAATGTTGTTTTTGATTAAAGGCAATAGTTTCAATTGGTTGGCTGGATTTATTGCGATATAAAACCCGCATTTTAATGTGTTTGTCGCCCACAATTTTACCGTTTCCTTCTTCCACAACAGAGGTTGACATGAAGATGGGCGCCATGTTTTCAGGACCAAAAGGTGCGAAACGTTTTAAATTATTCATGAAACCGGTGGTAATATCGCTGATGTCGAGTTCCATATCTACTTCAATTTCAGGAACAAAATCCTCATCATTGATATTTTGGCATACATATTGTTCAAACTTTTCGGAAAATGCCTCCAAGTTTTCTTTTTTTAAGGATAATCCAGCGGCAAACTTGTGACCGCCAAAGTGTTCTAGTAAATCGGAGCAATCGTCAATGCCGTTATAGATGTTAAACTCTTTGATAGAGCGGGCGGAGCCGGTAATGAGCCCGTCGGGAGAATCCGTAATGACGATGACAGGCTTGTAAAACTCTTCTACCAAACGCGATGCCACAATTCCTATAATGCCCTTATTCCATTGCGGGTTGTAGAGCACAATACTTTTGCGATGTTTATATTCTTCATTCGCCAAAATAAGGTTGATGGCTTCTTCGGTGGCTTTCTTGTCTAATTCCCTGCGTGTATCGTTGTGTGTATTAATATTTTTACCGATATCAAATGATTTGTCTTCATCCTCGCAAATGAGAAGTTGCACGGATTGGCGTCCGGTATTAATACGGCCTGCAGCATTAATGCGGGGACCCACAAAGAACACCAAATCGGAAATCTGTATTTGGCGGGAAAAAATCGTGTTTTCCTTAGGCGGATACTGAATTTTAATGCCCGATTGTTCAATAATTGACTTCACCCCCATACGCGGGAAACGGTTGATGATAATCAGCCCGTAATATGCTAATATTCTGTTTTCTCCGGTAATAGCCACAATATCGGAGGCGATGCTGATTGCCACCAAATCTAACTTGGAGAGCCAAAGTTGGTCGGGCAGGTCATATTTTTGACAATAGGCTTGAATTAGTTTCAGTCCAACGCCACAGCCCGACAACTCTTTATAAGGATATGCGCATTGCGAACATTTGGGGTCAAGAATTGCATAAGCCTTAGGTAAAATTTCTCCCTCAAGGTGGTGGTCGCAAATAATAACATCTATGCCGAAACTATTGGCAAAATCTACTTTATCGTTGGCTTTGATGCCGCAATCCAAAGAGATTAAAAGCGAAAAATTATTATCGCGGCAATATTCAATGCCTTGATCGGAAATGCCGTAGCCTTCGGTGTACCTGTCAGGGATATAATATTCGATATATTGTTTGTACTCTGCACCAATGATTTCGCTAAGAAACGAGTAGAGCAATGCCACGGCGGTAGTACCATCCACGTCATAATCTCCATAGACCAATATTTTTTCATTCTTCATGATGGCTTGGGAGAGGCGTTCCACAGCAATATCCATATTTTTCATCAAGAAAGGGTCATTAAGTTGGTTGATGTCTGGAGTAAAGAACTGGTTGGCGCCTTCAACCGTTTCAATACCTCTATTTAATAGCAGGGCTGCGAGCGGTTTTTCGATATTCAGCTTGGCAGCAAAATCATCTATAACTGCTTGTTCCGGTTGTTTTTTTAAAATCCATCGTTTATTCATTAGCCCTAAAAATAACGGTGGCGAATATACACATTTTTTTCGTTTTCGGAGAGACTAATATTATTTTTTTTTGAAGTAAGTGCAAGATGAATATAGCGAGTTTTTTGAGGAAAACGACCTTCATAGTTAGGTTCAATACTAATGTAATTTTACATGACTTTTTCATTCACCCCTTCAAAATCACCCGCGAAATTCCTCTGTACACCATCCGCAGGTCCTCACTCCGCAACGCCTTGCAATGCTTCTCCATAACGGAAACATCGTGGCGCAACGCCGGTCCCGTTTGAACTAAAGCAGGATCATTGTGTTTGGCTTTCTCTAACGTACTGTTCAGCAAGGGGAAAATGAGCGACCAATCTATATTGTTTTCTTTAAAAATTTGGTAAGCAACCCCATACATTGCATTGGTGAAATTATTTGCAAACACCGCCGCTAAATGCATCGCAAACCGTTGTTGTTCATTAATTTTATACACATCCTCAAACATCCTTTTCGCCCACTGAAACAACGTATCTTCAAATTCCTTATCACTTCCCTCCACACAAACTGGTACTTTTTCCTTCCACCTTTCTCCTTTTTGCCTTCTGCCTTCTGCCTTTTGCCTCACACTTTCTACTTCACACCTCACACTCTGATATGGATACATCACCCCCACCTTCTTGGCAAACGGCACTAATATACTTTGCGACAACGCCCCCGATGTATGCACCGCACGCGGCATTTTAAATGAAATCTGCTGCAAAACGGTTTCATACACATCATCTTTTAAAGCAAAAATATACAAGTCTCCATCTTGAGGCAACGTTTCTATTTTTCTACTTGAAACAGAAATTACCGAAAAGCCTTTCTGATTTTGAAGTGTTTGTAGCAACCACGTTCCAATATTTCCGCTGCCTATAATGATAACTTTAGTAAACATGCTAAAAAAAAATTTGGCAAAAGTAATTTTTATTCTTTTGCGCCGAAATTTATACAAATGAAATCCGGTATCTTTTATCTCATCCCATCGCCTTTGGCAGAGACTGATTTTTCGAAAATTTTTCCTGTTTACAACACGGAAATTCTTCAGGAAATTGACCATTTTATTGTGGAAGACTTGCGCACAGGAAGGCGATTCGTGAAAAAACTGGGCATGCAAAAGCCCATAGACAGTTTGCATTTTACAACCCTCAACGAGCACACTAAAGGCGATGAAATTGAGTCTTTGCTGCAACCATTGAAAGAAGGAAAAAACCTGGGACTTATTTCAGATGCCGGCACGCCATGTGTCGCCGATCCGGGCAGCATTTTGGTTTCTCGTGCACAACAAATGGATGTTGAGGTTGTTCCACTCATCGGTCCCAACTCCATATTGCTGGCGCTCATGGCATCGGGGATGAACGGTCAGTCCTTTACCTTTCACGGCTACCTGCCCCGCGAACAGCCCGACAGAGAACGAGAACTGCGCTTTTTGGAAACGCTGCTGAAAAAGAACAATCAAACCCAAATTTTTATCGAAACTCCATACCGTAACAACCACGTATTCAAATCCATACTTGCGGTATGCGATCCGGCTACACGCCTATGCCTTGGCGTAAACATTACCGCCGAAAACCAAATGATTAAAACCATGACCATCAAAAAATGGAAATCACAAAAAATTGATTTGCACAAACAACCAACGGTATTTTTATTAGGAAGATAATCTTATAGAGTTCATTAAATCTGCAAATTATTATTAAAAAAACTATGATATTGTTAATAGAATAAGTTCGATGAAATTTTTATCTGAAGATTTGATGTAATTTGCATATTTTTGCTGCATGAATTAAAAATTGAATATTATGCACCCCATTTATTTAGCTTTAACCATAATTTTCATCGTTATTTTTTTGGCTACGGCTGTGCTGACAATATGTGCCTTGCCCGGCTGGGTGAAAATTCCGGATACTTATTTCAAAATCTTGTTTTCATCTCTTTTATTAGAGGTAATTGGTACTGTTTTTGTGCTCTATAACGCCTTAGGTTCCGACAATTCGCAGGAGGAGAGGATGAATTACAAAAGTAAAAATACAAATTGTGTGATTCTCAACGATGAAGGACTGATTGATAGTACAGAATTGGGCATGAGTGTGTCAGAATTTTCCCGAAGAGCCAGCGAAGGCAGAGGCGCAAGGTATAATTTGGTGAAAGAAAATGAAACTTACCTCGTAAAAAACAAAAAAAATCAATATATCGGTCAAATTTCACCTAACGTATTAAGAGACAGCTTGAAATTATTTGGTACAATGAATATGAAAGCGCATGATTTCTATAAAATAACTTATGTTAACGATGGCGGTTGGAAAATAGAGGAGAGCGATTTGCCCAAGATATGTCCTGTAAAACTTGATATTTCTGGATCGCATTATATAGTATCAGACAGCATTATGGGCTATAAAAACACCGGAGGGTTGGATAAAGGTAAAAGGAATCTGCATTTTTTTCAAGCCTCTGACGGTGCTTTTTATTTGGTACGCGTAAGCAATGCCGATTTTTCCAGCCCCGGCAAGCATACTGTAACATTCATTGTTATTCAAGTGAAAATGGAATCTAAATTAGATTAACAGAGTATTTTATGGATCGTATAGAAAACCCCATTCCCCAAATTCGCGAAACACTTGCCGCTAAGAGCGATGCGAAAACAATTGCCGCCACCTACCGTTTTTTTAAAGAAAATGAAACTTTAAAAACGTATGGCGTAAAAGCAGCGGAAGTAGGAAAAATTGCCAAAGAGAGTTTTCAATTAGTGAAGGCATATCCGAAACAAACTATTTTTGAATTGTGTGAAACACTTTGGCAATCAGGCTACTTAGAAGAAATGACCCTTGCCTGTGATTGGTCTGAGAGTTTGCACAAACAATTTGAACCTGCCGATCTTGCCCTGTTTGAACATTGGCTTAGCGATTACGTTTCCAATTGGGCAACGTGCGATACCCTGTGTAATCACACCATTGGCTACTTTCTCATGAAATATCCAGATGAAATAGCGAAGTTGAAGCTCTGGACAAAATCTCCTAACCGTTGGTTGCGGCGCGGTGCAGCAGTTAGCCTCATTATTCCTGCGCGCAAAGGTTTGTTTCTGAACGACATTCTTGAAATTGCCGATCAGTTGCTGCTCGACAAAGAAGACATGGTGCAAAAAGGATACGGCTGGATGCTAAAGGCTGCCAGCATGAGCGAATCGTTTGTGAAAGGTAGCGATGCCGTAAAAAAGCAACATTTAGAAGCTGTTTTTAATTTTGTAATCAAAAATAAAGCGATCATGCCCCGCACGGCATTGCGTTATGCCATAGAAAAGATGCCGGAGGAAATGAGAGGGCAAGCAATGGTGCGATAGCCATTTATTATCAACCTTATAAGAAAATATTTATGAAAATCACAAATCTTTCACAGATCCCTTTTGACACCATTTTCAAAGCTTTTAACCAAGCATTTGCCGATTATGAAATGCAACTCAATCGCACCCAACTTCAAGCCATGTTGCTTCGACGCGGATTTCAGCCCAACCTGTCCTTTGCTGCCTTAGAAGGCAGTGAAATAGTGGCATTTACACTGAACGGAATTGGCATTTTTAATGGTATTCCTACAGCCTACGACTCCGGCACGGGCACTTTGAAAGAATATAGAGGGCAAGGGCTTGCTACAAAAGTTTTTGAATATTCTATTCCGTACTTAAAAGAAGCCCATATAGCACAGTATCTCTTAGAAGTGTTGCAACACAACACAAAAGCGGTTTCTGTTTATAGAAATTTGGGATTTGAGGTAACACGCGAATTTTATTACTTTATAAAAAAAAATGAAGATATTCATAATGCATTAAAAACAATAGATTTCAATTTTTCGATACAACAAATTGAATTTGAAGAAATTTTCCAGCTTACAGATTTTTGGGATTTTCACCCCTCGTGGCAAAACAGTTTTGAATCTATTGAAAGAGCGCGTGAAGATTGTATCTTTCTGGGTGCTTTTTCTGAAAAACAGCTAATAGGCTATGGCATCTTCGAACCATCTTCCGGCGATATTGCACAAATAGCCGTGAACAAACAATATAGAAGAAAAGGAGCGGCATCTTTGTTGATACAAGAAATGTTGAAATTGAATAAAAGTGATGTTATTAAAGTGGTTAATACAGATCTTTTATGCCATTCTATTATGGATTTTTTGAAGATGAAAAATATTGAGGCTACAGGAAAACAGTTTGAAATGATAAAACATATTTAAAACAAATCATAAAAGTACTTTTTTGTAATTTGTCTAAAAAATAGAAAAAAAGATATGCCCAAAACCTTCCACATCACCACCTTAGGTTGCAAATTAAACTACAGCGAGTCGTCACATATTGCGCGAGAGTTGCAAGGGCTGGGCTTTGAAAACGCTTCAAATCCTGATTGTTTCATTCTGAATACCTGCACCGTAACCGGTATTGCAGAAAAGAAAGCGCGCAGTTTAATTGCTCAGTTTCACAGAAAGAATCCGAATGCAGAAATTATAGTAATGGGTTGTTTTGCCGCACGAGATAAAGAATTGGTTGAAAAGTTGCCCGGAGTTACCAAAGTGTTTGGTTCTGAAGATAAAATGAACCTGATTCCATATTTATTACAAAATGCTACAGTTACTGTGCCGACTTTTTTCTCCACTTTTTCCTCACACGACAGAACACGCTCGTTTTTAAAAATTCAAGACGGGTGCGACTATCATTGTTCCTACTGTGCGGTGGCGCGTGCGAGGGGAAGCAGCCGGAGTGACACCATTGAAAATGTGATGATTAACCTTGAAAAAATTGCACAACTTAACTGCAAAGAGGTGGTCTTAACAGGCGTTAATACCGGCGACTTCGGAAGAAACAACGGCGAGACTTTTTTTCAATTATTAAATGAAATTGAAATGCGCAAACCTGTTGAACGCGTGCGCATTTCATCTATTGAACCCAATTTGTTAACCAACGAGATTATCCATTTGGTCGCCCATTCCAATGTGTTGATGCCTCATTTCCACATTCCGCTGCAATCGGGATCCGACAGTGTGTTGGCTGACATGAAACGGCGCTATAAAACAGTGCTTTTTGCAGATAAAGTGCACAAAATAAAATCTTTGATACCTCATGCGTGCATCGCCGTTGATCTCATTTCAGGATTCCCTACCGAAACTGATGAAGATTTTAATGAAACTCTTTCATTTTTAAATAGTTTACCCATTAGCTATCTACACGTGTTTTCCTACTCCAAACGCCCGCAAACGCCCGCAGGAGAAATGAAACTTCAAGTGAAAGACAGTGTAAAAAAAGAGCGTACACAAATTTTATTGCAACTATCTGAAACAAAGAAAACTAAATTTTATCAAGAACATTTGCAAACGCAAAGAGCGGTTTTGTTTGAAGATGATTTGAAAAACGGCAAGATTTTTGGATTTACAGACAACTATATCCGCGTTTCTGCTCCTTTTAACAATAGGTTTATCAATAAAATAATTAACATTGAATTAACAGAATCCAATACCCATTCATCATTTTAAATTGCTATAAATTATGACAATAGAACAAGCCGAACAACAACTGATAGAAGAATTTTCCTATTTCAACGATTGGATGGATAAATACAACTATATCATTGAGTTGGGTAAAGAACTCCCACTTATTGATTCGCAGTATAAAACGCCGCAATATCTCATTTCAGGTTGCCAATCGCAAGTGTGGTTACATGCAGATTTTGTAGAAGGAAAACTCGTTTTTAGCGCAGACAGCGATGCAATCATTACAAAAGGTATTGTTAATCTGCTTATTAAAGTTTTATCTAACCGCACTCCTGAGGAGATTTTAGCTGCCAAATTAGATTTTATTGATGAGATTGGACTTCGGGCGCACCTTTCGCCCACACGCTCTAATGGTCTAAATTCGATGTTGAAGCAAATGAAAATGTATGCTACGGCAAAAGTTATATTTTTGCAATCTTAATATAAATCATAAAATCATGGAAAATTTAGCTTCCTACATCTCAATCAATCCGGAAATACGCTTTGGAAAACCATGTATTCAGGGTACCCGTATTGCAGTAAGTGATATTTTAGAATGGATGGCTTCAGGAATGTCACGAGAAGAAATTCTTAATGATTATCCTGTTTTACAGGATGATCACCTTACTGCCGCTTTAAGTTTTGCAGCCAATAGAGAATCGTTTATTAAAATTATTCCTACCTATGCTAATCTCGCTTTTGCTTGATGCAAATTTATCGTGGCGTTCTACGGTGGCTTTAAGAACGCATTTTGATAGCTGTTTTCATGTAGATGATATTGGGTTGCTTAATCCTGCAAAAGATAATGAAATATGGGATTATGCCAAAAGAAATGGAATGTTGATTGTTACTAATGATGAAGATTTTTACTATCTATCCATGCTAAAAGGATTTCCTCCCAAAGTTTTATTGTTGAAAACAGGAAATCAAAGCCGAAAATTTATAGAACAACTACTCATAAACTCAAAAGAACCAATCAAAATATTTGTTGAATCGTTAGAACATGGAATTTTAGAATTAATTTAGTGTAAAATAAATACAACCTGTAATGAAAGTCCTCATCACCGGCGGCACCGGCTACATCGGTTCGCACACCATTATTGAAATGATTGAAACGGAAACCTTTACACCGATTTGCATTGATAGCTGTGAACGCTCTACTCCTGAAACCATAGACCGGATGGAGAAGATTACAGGCATTCGTGTGCCATTTTACCAAGAAAACATTTGTAACAAAAATGCTTTCTTTCGCATTTTTGAAGAACATAAAGATATTGTGGGCATCATCCATTTTGCTGCCTTTAAATCGGTGCCCGAATCGGTGGAAAAACCGCTGGAATATTACCGAAATAACTTACAATCGCTGGAGAATGTATTGGAAGCCTGCTTGAAATACAATATCCCTAACCTTATATTTTCCTCATCCTGTTCAATTTATGGGGAAGTAGAGCGTCTGCCGGTAAATGAGAATACACCGATGGGCATCCCTTTTTGTCCCTACGCGCACACCAAGCAAATAGGGGAAGAGATGATTCGTTTTTTTACACAAGTGAACCCCCAATTTAATGCTGTGCTTTTGCGCTATTTTAACCCTGTAGGCGCGCACAGTAGCGGAATGAACGGCGAACTCTCTCCCGATAAACCCAACAATTTAATGCCGATTATTACGCAGGTGGGGATTGGAAAAATGGAAAAATTAACCGTTTTTGGTACGGATTACAATACCCGCGACGGCTCTTGCATTCGCGATTATGTTCATGTTTCCGACATCGCCGATGCACACGTGAAAGCGATGCAATTTTTGATTGAAAAAAGAAATAGCACTAATTGTGAGGTATTTAACTTAGGATCAGGAAATGGCATTTCGGTGCTGGAAATGCTTCATGCTTTTGAAGAAATTACAGGCGTAAAGCTCAATTACAAGCTGGGTGCAAGAAGAGCAGGCGATGTGCCGGCAGTTTATAGCGACAGTACACGTGCGGAGAAGTTATTGAATTGGCAGTGCAAAAGAACTTTGGCGGATATGGTGGGATCGGCTTGGGAGTGGGAGAAGAGATTAGGTGATTAGATGATGAGATGATTAGATGATGAGATGATGATTATAAGAATATAAATAAATGAAACTTAATTAAAAATTAATATTATGAACAGTTTTCTTAAAGAGTTTAAAGAGTTTGCGATGAAGGGCAATCTGATTGATATGGCGGTTGCTTTTGTTATGGGGGCGGCGTTCGGAACGCTCGTTACTAAATTTATTGAAGGAATGGTGATGCCTATGGTGGGGAAACTTACTGCAGGTGTTGATTTTAATTCACTTAAAATTGTATTAAGTGATGCCAAATTAGATGCAACTGGAAGAGAAATTGCCGCAGAAGCAGCCATTATGTACGGTGAATTTATTACGGCATTGATCAATTTCACGATCATCGCTTTCTGTATGTTTTTAGTAATTAAGGCAGTAAATAGGATGAAAAGAAAAAATGAAGAGGCACCGGCGGCTCCAACATTATCTGAAGATCAGAAATTGTTAACAGAAATTAGAGATTTGTTGCAAAAACAAACATCAAAACAATAAAAAATATATAATTATCTAATTATGAGTTTGATTAATTACAAAAATATAGGTGAGCATTCCTATGCATGGGATGTCATTATGCCTTATTACCGATTTGCCTTGGGTGATGTGTTCTTTAAGGAACGCTTAATTGTGGGCAGGGAGAATATTCCTTCGCCGGGCACGCCCACTTTTGTGATTGCCAACCACCAAAACAGTGTGAATGATGCACTCCTGATTGTGAGCATGTTTAAAGACTACCGTCAGCCGGTTTCATTGGCACGCGGCGATTTTTTTGTAAACAAAACAGTGGCAAGAATTTTTCGCTTTTGGCGCGTCATGCCCACTTTCCGTGCGCGAGACGGTGGAAAAACCGATATCATGAAAAATATTGAGACTTTTCAAATTGCCAGCGATATTCTGAAAAAAGGGGGTGTAATTGTCATGTTTCCTGAGGCTATGCACCAGCAGGGGCGCTTCTTGGGTACTTTTAAGAAAGGGGTTCCCAGAATTTGCTTTGGCGCTGAAGAAGTTGCCAACTTTGACCTTAACTTGCATATTCTACCCGTAAATTTGCACTATTCCAGCATCCATCATTTTAGAGAAAAAGTGCTTATTGAAGTAGGGAAACCCTTCAAATTCAATGAACTTCTTGAGACATACAAGAATAATCCCAACGAAGCCTATCTGCAATTTAATGAAAAAGCAAGAGGTGTTTTAAAGTCAATGGTGTTACATATTGAAGATAAAGATAATTACAATGAGTATGATTTTCTACGCGAGATGATTCGACGTTTCCGCATTGAAACTAACTATAAGAGATTTAATTATTACGATGAATTTAAGGAGGAGAAAAAGGTTATAACTGAAATAGATACACTTAAAGAGGAAGCCCCTGAAAAATTCACCGCGCTCATGGCGCACACCAAAACTTATTCGGAATTGTTAGCCAAGTTGCATTTTAAAGACTTGCTAATCAATACAAAAACAAGTTTTTTAGGTTTGATGGCAAAATCGTTGCTGTTACTTTTGGCTTTCCCTGTTTTCCTTTTTGGTTTTATCAACAACGCAATTCCCTGTGGGATAGCCAATTTGTTAACCAAAAAAATCCCAGACAAAGTTTTTATTGGAACTTTACGTTTTTTGTTAGGTTTTCTTCTCTTTCCATTCTGGTACATAGCTATATGCATTGCCGCATCCATTATTTCACAAAGTTTTATCATTGGCATTGCTTATACTGTATTGGCATTTTGTTCTCTATTTCCATTTTATAGATATAGAGTAAATACGCTCAAACTGTGGCACAATTGGCGCTATTATTTTAAAAGAAAAACAGAGGATGTGGTGCAACTGAAACAGTTGAAAGAGAAAATTTTGACAATTTTTTGTGGCGGGAACGAGAGTTGAACTCG